>DOWQ01000142.1 GCA_003519485.1 Streptomyces sp.
GGGCGCCGTCACCGTCGGCGCGTCCGCGCCGGTGCCCTCGCCCGCGGACGACCCGGGGCGCGTCGCCGCCGCGTACGCCGAGTCCCGGCGCTGCCTGGAGGCGCTCCGGCTGCTCGGCCGGGCGGGGGAGGGCGCGGCCGCCGAGGACTTCGGCTTCCTCGGGCTGCTGATGGCCGACTCCCGCGACGTCGGCTCCTTCGTACGGCGCACGATCGGCGCGGTCTCCGACTACGACGAGCGGCGCGGCACCGACCTGGTCCGCACCCTGGAGGCGTACTTCGCCTGCGGCATGAGCCCGGCCCGCACCAAGGACGAGCTGCACGTGCACGTCAACACTGTCGCGCAGCGGCTGGAGCGCATCGGCCGGCTCCTCGGCCCCGACTGGCAGTCACCGGCCCGCGCCCTGGAGGTACAGCTCGCGCTGCGGCTGCACCGGCTGGCGGCCGCGGTCGACCGCTGACATCCCGGGTGGTGTCCGCGGTCGGCCGCTGACATCCCGGACCGCCTGCGGACAGCCCGCGGGGTGACGCGGATGCGCCGCGCCGCCCCGCGGTCCGGGGAAGGACGGCGGGGCGGCGCGCGTACAGCGGCCTCAGCCCCGGCGGGCCGGCTCCGCGGGGGATGCCTTCTCGCGTACGTCCGCGGGCGCCCCCTTGCCGTGCTGGTCCGTCGGCGCCGGGTCCGTGAGGTCGCGGTGCCGGGTCTCCTTGGCCGCCCCGACCGCCACCATGGTGAGCAGGGCCGACGCGATCACATAGAGCGCGATCGGCGTCGAGTTGCCGAAGTCGGCGAGGAGCGCCGTCGCGATGAGCGGTGCCGGTGCGCCCGCCGCCACCGACGAGAACTGCGCGCCGATGGATGCTCCCGAGTAGCGCACCCGGGTCGTGAACATCTCGGCGAAGAAGGCCGCCTGCGGGGCGTACATCGCGCCGTGGAAGATCAGCCCCACGGTGACCGCGAGCAGCAGATTCGGGAAGCTGCCGGTGTCGATCAGCGCGAAGAACGGGAACATCCAGAGCCCGACGCCCGCGGCCCCCAGGATGTAGACGGGCCGCCGGCCGATCCGGTCCGACAGCGCGCCCCAGGCGGGGATCGACACGAAGTGGATCGCGGAGGCGATCAGCACGGCGTTGAGGGCCGTCTGCTTGCTGAGCTCCACCTGTTGGGTCGCGTAGACGAGGATGAACGCCGTGATCACGTAGTAGCTGATGTTCTCGGCCATCCGGGCGCCCATGGCGACCAGCACGTCCCGCCAGTGGTCCCGGAACACGGTCACCAGCGGCATCTTCTCGGCGGCGCCCTCCGGCTCGGCGGCCTTCCGGGCCTCCGCGCGGGCGAGGGCCTCCTTGAACACCGGCGACTCGTCGACGGACAGCCGGATCCACAGCCCGACCATCACCAGCACCCCGGAGAGCAGGAACGGGATGCGCCAGCCCCAGGCCAGGAACGCCGAGTCCGACAGGGTGGCCGTCAGTGTCGCCAGCACGCCCGTCGCGATCAGCTGGCCGGCGGGCGCGCCCGTCTGCGGCCAGGACGCCCAGAAGCCGCGGTGCTCGGCACCGCCGTGCTCCGAGACCAGCAGCACCGCACCGCCCCACTCGCCGCCCAGCGCGAAGCCCTGGACCAGCCGCAGTGTCGTCAGCAGCAGGGGCGCGGCCGAGCCGATCGCGGCGTGGGTGGGCAGCAGGCCGATCGCGAAGGTCGCCCCGCCCATCAGCAGCAGGCTCAGCACGAGCAGCTTCTTGCGGCCCAGCCGGTCGCCGAAGTGGCCGAAGACGAGAGCGCCGACCGGCCGGGCGGCGAAGCCCACGGCGTATGTCAGGAACGAGAGCAGTGTGCCGACGAGGGGGTCGGATTCGGGGAAGAACAAGGTGTTGAAAACGAGTGCGGCGGCGGCACCGTAGAGAAAGAAGTCGTACCACTCGATGGTGGTGCCGATGAGGCTCGCGGCGACGATGCGCTTGAGCGAGCTGGACGGTGGAGGGGATGCCGAGGCAGCCATGGTCACCACTTCCGGGCGGGGTCGGGGGCGTGCACTGCGCCTCCTGCGGACGGCGTGGGCAACAGGGGTTCTGCGTGTTGCCACACGGTAGGAAGGCCACCGCCGCCTCACCCATGTGGTGGGACACCATAGATCGACGGGTGGCTGTCCGCCGGACCGCCATGCCGGGAGTGCCGTCGCCGACACGGCTGCGAGGCGCGTCCGTGCTCCGTACGGCCGGACGGCCCGGCGCTTCAGCCCTCTTCCGCCTGTCTCCCCAACCGCTCCACCACCTGCCGTCCGCCACTCGTCCGCTGGCGGCTCACGGTCCGTACCCGGGCCGGGACAGGCTCAGGCAGGCATGCCCCGGCACCGAGCCCCCGGGACCGGACTCCGGCCCTCCCCCTGCTTCGCCGGTCCGGTCCCGCCGCCCGCCCGCCGTCAGCGGCCCCAGCGCAGCCCCGGGGTCGCCACCGGGGCGTCCCACAGCCGCAGCAGCTCCTCGTCCATCCGGCACAGCGTCACCGAGCAGCCGGCCATGTCCAGCGACGTCACGTAGTTGCCGACCAGCGTGCGGGCCACGCTCACGCCCCGCTCGCCCAGCACCCGCTGCACCTCGGCGTTGAAGCCGTAGAGCTCCAGCAGCGGGGTCGAGCCCATGCCGTTGACGAGCACGAGCACCGGGCTCTCGGGGCGCAGGTCCTCCAGGACGGCGTCCACCGCGAAGTCCGCGATCTCCCGCGACGTCATCATGGCGCGCCGCTCCCGGCCCGGTTCCCCGTGGATGCCGACGCCCAGCTCCAGCTCGCCGGGCGGCAGCTCGAAGGTGGGGCTGCCCTTCGCGGGCGTGGTGCACGGGGCGAGTGCCACCCCGAAGCTGCGGGAGGACTCGTTGACCTGACGGGCGACGGCCTCCACCCGCTCCAGCGGCGCGCCCTGGTCGGCGGCGGCACCCGCGATCTTCTCCACGAAGAGGGTGGCGCCGGTGCCGCGGCGGCCGGCGGTGAAGAGGCTGTCGGTCACGGCCACGTCGTCGTTGACCAGGACGCTGGCGACCCGGATGCCCTCGTCCTCGGCCAGCTCGGCCGCCATGTTGAAGTTGAGGACGTCGCCCGTGTAGTTCTTCACGATGAACAGCACGCCCTTGCCGCTGTCAACGGCGGCGGCGGCCCGCATCATCTGGTCCGGCACCGGCGAGGTGAACACCTCGCCCGGACAGGCCGCGTCGAGCATTCCCGGCCCGACGAACCCGCCGTGCAGCGGCTCGTGTCCCGACCCGCCGCCCGAGATCAGCCCGACCTTGTCCGCGACCGGCGCGTCCCGCCGTACGATCACCCGGTTGTCGACATCGACGGTCAGCTCCGGATGTGCGGCCGCCATGCCGCGCAGCGCGTCCGCGACCACGGTCTCCGGCACATTGATGAGCATCCTCAAGGGTTCCTCCTGGAAGGTTGCCAGTCAGGCTCTCGCGCAGGGTCTTACCTGGTCGGTCCGACTGTAGGGGTTCTCGGCCGCTACCGATCGGTGGCGGCCCCGGGCGGTGCGGCCGGGCTGGTGCCGACCCAGTGCTGACTTGCCGTCAGGAGCGCTCACCTGACGTTGTCGGGACGAGGGTCCAGTATCGAAGAGGCGTGACCCCATCGGGAAGCGGCGCGTCGAAGGCGAGTCGCGGCACGGTGCGACGCACACGTACCGTTTCTCGATCTTCCGCGCACCGAGGACCGGCGCGGGGAACACCTCGCGCCACTCCGCCGGACGGGAGCGGCGGACGCGCCGATTTCACGACCGTCACGGCCACGGTTGTGGTTCGCCGGGGACCTGCCGGAATCGGCTTCGTGACGTGCCCCGGCAGATGGCCTGTATGAGGCTTCGGGATATTGACGGTCGATGGTGCGGCCGGGCGGTATCGATGCTGAGTCCTGGCAATCCGGGGGAAGCTGCGCGTCCTGCCGCGGGAGACCGAGCGCGACCGGTCAGCGACGCCGGCGGGCGTTGAGCCGGGCGGCCTGGCGCGTCAGGTGGCCGCGTTCGGCGAGGTCGGGCGCCTTTCGGGCCGCCTCGGCGTACAGCCGTGCCGCCGTCGCCGGATCGCCGTCGCGCTCGTGGAGGTACGCCGCCACGGCGGTGTGGCGGGGCAGC
>DOWQ01000277.1 GCA_003519485.1 Streptomyces sp.
CGGCCGCCGCGGACCGTGCGGTGGCGGGCGCCCCGCCGCCGCTGCCGCCGCGGCAGCGATCCGGGGCCGGAGGCGTCACCGGATCCGGTGGGCCCCCCGCCGTGAGCCCGGACGTGCGGACGATCAACGACGACATCACCCTCTGGCTCGGCGTCCTCTCGGGCGACGTGCCCGTGGCCGACCGAAGCGCTGAGTTCCGGACCCGGGGGGCGGCCCACGCCGCGCGGAACGTACCGCTGGAGGACGCGCTGCTGCTCCAGCACAGCTGCCTCGACGTCCTCACCCGCGAGCTCACCTCCCGGCTGGTCCGGGTCTGCCCCCGCACGGGCCCGGCCGCCGTCGGGCGGATGGTCGACGCGCTCGCCGTGAGCCTTCTGCGCCCGGCCACCGCGGCGTTCGCCGCCGGTTACCGCGACGCGGCGCGCGTACCGGAGCAGACCTCCCCGGACCGGCGGCCCTTCGTATGGTGCTTGGCCACCGGGCCGGCCGGGCCGGCGGACGGACAAGCCCTCCGGCAGTTCCGTATCGCGAACCCGCAGGCACTGATCGCCGTCAGTGGACGGGAGCCGGGGGCGGCCCCGGTGCCCCGCACCGCCCCGGCTGCCGTTCCCGGGGGCGGGCCGGGCGGTGCGGGGCCGGCCGTCGCCGCCGTACCCGCGTTCGCGGCCGCGCCCGGCGCGTGCGTCTCCTTCACCGCCTTCAGCCACGACCTCCCGGTCGTTCCGGACGGTCTCGGCTCGTACGGAATCGTCCCGGTCGAGAACGGCGACACCACACGTGCCGCTCGCCGGGCCGGCATCTCCGCCGTCCTCGCCCGCCACTACGGGCTCGACCACCTCGACGCGGAGCACGCCCGGCCGCTCGTCGCCGCGCTGGATCTGACACACGCGGAGCGCGAGGCCTTCCTCGCCTCCTGCCTGGGCCCGCTCCACCACTCCGGCCGCAACCGGCATCTCGTGGAGACACTGGAGGCCTATCTGGCGCACAACCTCTGCACCACCGCCGCCGCCCGCAGCCTGTACGTCCACCGGCACACGTTCGCCTACCGGATGCGCTGCATCCGCTCCCTGACCGGTCTGGACCCGGACCGGCCCTACCACCGGCTGCGCGCCGAACTCGCCGTGCTGATGAGCCGGCTGCACAACTCTCCCGCCGTGCCGCAGCAGCGCGCGGCGGCCTGAGCCGAGCGATCACGGGCGGGCACGGGCGCGTACGGCCGGGCACGGGCGCGTACGACGAAATGAGCGTCGGCAACAGGCCGGCGCCCCGCAAGGGCGGGCCTGCCGCCGACACCGGAAATCCTCTTCCTTCCACCCTGCACAACGAGTACGGGTATTCCCTTTTCCGCATTCCGGCGGGGCACATTCGAGGGCTAGCTTCACAAGCGTCCGCTCCTCGGAAATATCCCGCACGACCCCGGAAGAGGATTCCCGTGGTTTCCGTCCTGCTATTGGCCATGACCGCGCTGAACTCGCTCACGGCCGCGGTGACGCTGTGGTGGATGCTGCACGCCTGGCGCACCCCGGCCACTCTCGAAGGCACCGCCTTCAGCGAGCCGGACGGCCGCCACGACCTGACGTTCTCTCTCCTCGTGCCCGCCCGGCACGAGGAGAAAGTGCTCCGGCACTCGGTCGAGAGAATGCTCGCGAGCGACCATCCCCACTTCGAGATCGTGGTCGTCACGGGCCATGACGACCCCGGCACCACCGCGCTCGCCCGGGCCCTCACCGCAGAACACCCGGGCCGCGTCCGTACCGTCACAGACCACCACGCGCGGAAGAACAAACCGCGCGCCCTGAACACCGCCCTGCCGGAATGCCGGGGACAGATCATCGGAATTTTCGACGCGGAGGACATCGTCCATCCCGAATTGCTCAGCCATGTCGACCGGACTTTCCGCCGGCATGGCGCGGATGTGGTGCAGGGCGGCGTACAGCTCATCAATTACAGCGACAGCTGGTACGCCCTGCGGAACTGTCTGGAGTATTTCTTCTGGTTCCGCAGCCGACTTCATCTGCACGCCCGCAAGGGCTTCGTTCCGCTCGGCGGCAACACCGTCTTCGTACGGGCCCGGCTGCTGCGCGACACCGGTGGCTGGGACGGGGACTGTCTGGCGGAGGACTGCGATCTGGGCGTACGGCTCTCCAGCCTCGGCGCCCGCATCGTCGTCGGCTACCACCCCGGCCTGGTGACCCGCGAGGAGACGCCCGGCTCGCTGCGCGGCCTCTACAAGCAGCGCACCCGCTGGAACCAGGGCTTTCTCCAGGTGCTGCGGAAGGGCGAGTGGCGCCGGCTGCCGACCCCGGGCCGGCGCCTGCTCGCCCGCTACACCCTGGCGACGCCCTTCCTCCAGGCGGCGGCCGGGCTGTGCCTGCCGCCGCTGCTCGTCGTCGGGCTCCTCGACGAGACCCCGCTCCCGCTGGCCTTCGCCGCCTGGCTGCCCGCCCTGCTGCTCACCGCCATGACCGCCTTCGAGTGCGCGGCCCTCCATGACTTCGGCCGCCAGTACGGGCTGCGCATCGGGCCCGTCCACTACCTCAAGCTCTGCGCCGGAACGCCGTTCTACGCGCTGGTCCTCGCCGCCGCCGCCGTGCGCGCCGTCTGGCGCGAGTGCACCGGCCGCACCGACTGGGAGCTGACCGAGCACACCGGCGCCCATCATCACGGCTGCGCGCCGGCCCACGACCGCGCCGTCCGCGGCACCCCCGCCGACGGCACCGACCACACCGGAGCACCATGAAAGAGCCCAGCACCTCCGCCGCCGGGCCGCAGGCCCCCACCCCACAGGCTCCCGCCCCCCGGACGTCCAC
>DOWQ01000757.1:0-211 GCA_003519485.1 Streptomyces sp.
CCGCCCCGGACAGTGGGCGGCCCCGCCTACGCGTTCCCGCCCCGCGACGGCCGCCGGCGGACCGGCCGGCGTTACGGCTCCCGGACCGGGAGCCGGGCCGGGGCCTCGCGGGACGGGTGTGCCTACGAGCCGGCGGACTCGGGCTTCACCGCGGCCTTCCCGGCCGGCTTCTGCGCCGCCTTGGCCGCCTTCGCCGTCTTGGCAGTCTTGG
>DOWQ01000757.1:237-4223 GCA_003519485.1 Streptomyces sp.
CGCCTTGGCAGTCTTCGCCGTCTCCGTCGCCTGCCCGCCGGGGTTCCTCGCCGGGATCACCGGGGTCGGCAGCAGCACCGGGAGCCGCAGTGCCCCGAACGCGTCCGCCGGCACGGCCGGTTCGCGCGGCTCGACCGCGGACAGCCGTACGTACTCCTCGCCCTGGGCCGGCCGCGGGTCGGCGTCACCCTTGTTCGGCCAGAGCGACATGGCCCGCTCGGCCTGCGCCGTGATCGTCAGCGACGGGTTGACGCCGAGGTTCGCCGAGACGGCGGCGCCGTCCACGACGTGCACGCCCGGGTGCCCGTACAGCCGGTGGTACGGGTCGATGACGCCGTGGTCCGCGTCCTCGCCGATCGGGCAGCCGCCGAGGAAGTGCGCGGTGAGCGGAGTGCCCATGACCTCACCGATGTTGGTGCCCGGAAAGCCGTTGATGTCGTCGGCGATGAGCCGGGCGGCCTCGGCGCCCTCGGGCAGGAAGACCGGGTTGGGCGCGCCGTGGCCCTGCCGGGCGGTGAGCAGGCCCTTGCCGAGCCCCTTGGGCTTCCGGTAGGTGGTCAGCGAGTTGTCGAGGGACTGCATGACCAGGCCGATGATCGTCCGCTCGGACCAGCGGTAGTTGGAGAGCGACCGGAAGGTCAGCAGCGGGTGGCGGACGAGGTGCAGGGTGTGCGCGAGCGCCTTCGGCAGCCGGCTGCCGTGCGGCACCTGCAGCGTCGTCATGAGCCCCATCGCGTTCGAGCCCTTGCCGTAGCGGACCGGCTCGATGTGGGTGTTCTCGTCCGGGTGGATCGAGGACGTGATGGCGACGCCCTTGGTGAAGTCCGGGTCCTTGCCGTGCTTCTTCCGGTAGCGGCTGTGCGACGTCATCGACCCGACGAGCGCCTCGGAGTTGGTACGCGTGAGCATGCCGACCTTGTCGGAGATCCGCGGCAGCAGCCCCTGGTCCCGCATCGTGTGCAGCAGCGTCTGGGTGCCGTACGTACCGGCCGCGACGACGACCTGCCGGGCCCGGAGGACCTGCGGCTTCGCCTTCTTCTTGTTGGTGGGGACGGTGCTCACGAGAAAGCCGCCGGCGGCGTCCGTACCGCCCGTGTCGACGCCGACCGCGCCCGCCGGGGCCCCGTCCGCCGGGGCCGGCTCCTCGGTGATGGCGACGACGGAGGTCATGGGATGCACGACCGCGCCCGCCTTCTCGGCGAGGTAGAGGTAGTTCTCGTTGAGGGTGTTCTTGGCGCCGCGCCGGCAGCCGGTCATGCACTCGCCGCACTCGTTGCACGCCTTGCGGGACGGCCCCGCGCCGCCGAAGTACGGGTCGGGCACCTCGCCGCCGGGCTGCGCCGTGGCCTCGCCGGTCGCATCCTTGCCGTCGCCGAAGAAGACGCCGACGGGAGCGAGGTGGAAGGTGTCACCGACGCCCATCCGCTCGGCCGCGGCCTTGAGGTGCACATCGGACGGCGTCATCGTCGGATTGAGCCGGACGCCGAGCATCCGCTGCGCCTGCTCGTAGTACGGCTTCAGCTCCTCCTGCCAGTCGGTGATGCGGCCCCACTGGCGGTCCTCGAAGAAGGGGCGCGGCGGCACGTAGAGCGTGTTGGCGTAGTTGAGCGAGCCGCCGCCGACCCCGGCACCGGCCAGGATCATGACGTTCTTGAGCAGATGGATGCGCTGGATGCCGTAGAGGCCGAGCGCCGGCGCCCACAGGAAGTTCTTGATGTCCCAGGAGTTCCTGGGGAGGCTGTCGCGGGTGAACCGGCGGCCTGCCTCGAGGACGCCGACGCGGTAGCCCTTCTCGGTCAGCCGCAGGGCGGATACGGATCCACCGAAGCCGGAGCCCACCACGATCACGTCGTAGTCGTACCTGTCGTCGGCCACGCTTTCGGCCCTCCCAATACTTGTGATCTCGTCGGCTGATTCACCGTCCGGGCACCGGTCCGCACGGCACGGACCGGGACGGGCCCGCGCCGTGCCGTCCGTCGTGGGCGCCGGCGGGCTGCTGTGCGGTTGTACGGAGCGTGCTTGCGGCGGTGAGCGGTCGGTGGGCGACCGCGGTGACGGCGGTCGGTGTCGCCGGCCGCGGCCGCCCGCCGGGGTCAGCGGAGCCGGATCGCCTTCATCGCGCGCAGGCTCAGCGTCATGAAGGCGGCGTACTTCTCGTCGTCCATGCCGAAGGACGGGGCCAGCGGCAGCAACCGCTGGTGGGCGACGGTCTGGGCCTCGGTGTACTTGAGGATGCCCTCGGAGCCGTGCCGCCGCCCGAGGCCGGAGTCGCCCATGCCGCCCATCGGGGACTGGACGCTGCCGTAGCCGGCGGCGTAGCTCTCGTTGACGTTGACCGTGCCGGTGCGCAGCCGCGCGGCGACGGCCCGGCCGCGCCGCCCGTCCTTGGTCCAGACGCTCGCGTTGAGCCCGTACGGGGTGTCGTTGGCGAGGTCGACCGCGCGGTCCTCGTCGGAGAAGCGGTAGACGGAGACGACCGGGCCGAAGGTCTCCTCGGCGCAGACGGCCATCGGGGCGTCGACGCCGTCGAGGATCGTCGGCTCGTAGAAGAGCGGGCCGATGTCGGGGCGGGGCCGACCGCCCGCGACGAGGGTCGCGCCCTTGGCGACCGCCTCATCCACATGCCGGCTCACCGTCTCGAGCTGGTTCGCGGAGACGAGCGAGCCCATGTCGGCGCCGTACGACAGGCCGGAGCCGAGCCGCATGGCCTTCGTACGGGCGGCGAAGCGCGCCAGGAAGTCGTCGGCGACCGACTCGTGGACGTACAGCCGTTCGATGGAGATGCAGAGCTGGCCGGCGGAGGAGAAGCAGCCGCGGACCGCGCCGTCGGCGGCCTTGTCGAGATCGGCGTCGCGCAGCACCAGCATGGCGTTCTTGCCGCCCAGCTCCAGCGAGCAGCCGACGAGCCGGGCCGCGGCGCTCTGGGCGACGCCGCGGCCGGTGCGGGTGGAGCCGGTGAAGGAGACGTAGTCCGCGTGCTGGACGACCGCCGGGCCGATGACGGGTCCCTCGCCGATGACGACCTGCCAGACCTGCTCCGGCAGCCCGGCCTCGATCAGCAGTTGCCGGGCCCACAGGGCGGTGAGCGCGGTCTCGGTGTCGGGCTTCATCACGACGGCGTTGCCCGCGGCGAAGGCCGGCAGCGCGTCGCCCACGGACAACTCGAACGGGTAGTTCCACGGCGCTATCTGACCGATGACACCGCGCGGCTGGCGCAGCTCGGTGACCTTCGTCAGGGTCGGTACGACGCCGGTGTGGCCCCGGGGGCGCAGATACGAGGGCGCCTTGCGGCCGTAGTGCCGGGCGGCGACGGCGACCGCCTGCACCTCCTCGTGCGCGTGCAGCCGGGCCTTGCCCGTCTCCAGCTGGATGAGGTCGAGGACCTCGGACTGGCGTGCGAGCACCAGGTCGTGGAAGCGCAGCAGCACCGCGGCCCGCTTCCGCAGCGGCACGGCCGCCCACGCGCGCTGCGCCTCGCGGGCCCGGGCGAAGGCGGTGGCGACGTCCGCGGGGGTGGACTCGGGCAGCTCGGCCAGCCGGTCGCCGGTGAACGGCGTGTGGTTGGCGGTGCTCCCGGTGCCGACGACGTCTCTGGTGAGCCGCGCGACGAGCTCCGGGGTCACCACCTCCGCGGCGGTACGGGCGCCCGCCGGCGCGGTGAAGACCGGATTTCCGCCCGCGGCGGTCGTGGCGTCGGCGTCCTGCGTGGTGGCCTGCGAGTCCATCATGCGGCAGAGCGTATGCCCGGCGGAGCAATTTGTGTACCTGTCGGTAACACCGAGTTTCCCGGGGTAACGGCGGGCCCGTGCCGGCTCCCGGGCCACCGCGCGAAACCGCGCCAGTGATCACTGGCACAACACTCCTGGTCAGCGGCGTCGCGGCGCCCCGAGGCGGGGGCGCGGCGGGGCAGCGGCGGGCCGGCGGGCCGGGTGGCGGGGCTACCAGTCGGATTCCGGGTGGCCGCGTTCCCGGCCCGCCGCGGCCTC
>DOWQ01000520.1 GCA_003519485.1 Streptomyces sp.
GCCACAGCGGGGGCCGCGGCTTCGCCGGCGCGGTCGGCGAGGCCGCCGAGACCTCCGGAGCCGGGCTCCTCGCCGTGTTCGCGGTCCTGGCCCCGGTGCTGGCCGGCGCCGCGGCCGCGATCTTCCTGCTGATCGGCTATCTGCTCCGCGTCGTCAGCCCCGACGAGCCCCTTGCCGAGCCGATCATCAACGCCGGCTGGGTCTTCCTGGTGCTGACCGCCGGCGGCATCGTGATCGCCATGGGCGGGCTGCTGCTCACCGCGCTGCGCGACGGCTCCGGCTCCTTGCGCGCCTCGGCCGACGACGACCATACGAGCGAGGTGGCCATCGCCCGCGATGCCTGGCGGCAGGCACTGCTGGAGCGCGGCGTCGTGCCGTTCCTCCGCGACGTCCTCGCCGACCCGGGCTCCGCCGCGCGCGCCACGAACCTCCCCAAGGCCGGCGACTCCGGGGGCCGTACGCCCAACCTCGGTTACAGCCGCCCGGGTTTCAGCAGCCCCTCGGCCGAGAGCGGCCCGGGGCAGGACCCCACCCGGCCGAGATTCCAGAGCCCCGGCTTCTCCAGCCCGGACTACGGCGGCCCCGAACACCAGCCGGAATAGCATCCGGAACGCTCGGCCGGCGGCGGGGCAGGAGCGGGGCACGTGCTGACTGACCGGGCCGCCCGCGCCGGTGCCCGTACTCCGGTGGACCGCGGGCACCGGGGCGGGCCTGGAGCGCAGCACAGGGCTGCGGCTCCGGGCCCGCCCGGGACCGTAGCGGCGGTCAGTCGGCGATCGGCAGGTACACGCGGTTGCCTGCGGCCGCGAACTCCTTCGACTTCTCCGCCATGCCGGCCTCGATCTCGTCCATGTCGCCGCCGTGCTCACGGCGGATGTCGTGCGAGATCTTCATCGAGCAGAACTTCGGGCCGCACATCGAGCAGAAGTGCGCCGTCTTCGCCGGTTCCGCGGGCAGCGTCTCGTCGTGGAAGGCGCGGGCCGTGTCGGGGTCGAGGGCCAGGTTGAACTGGTCCTCCCAGCGGAATTCGAACCGGGCGTCGGACAGCGCGTCGTCCCACTCCTGCGCGCCCGGGTGGCCCTTGGCGAGGTCCGCCGCATGGGCCGCGATCTTGTACGTGATGACGCCGGTCTTCACGTCGTCGCGGTCCGGCAGCCCCAAGTGCTCCTTGGGGGTGACGTAGCAGAGCATCGCGGTGCCCCACCAAGCGATCATCGCCGCGCCGATGCCCGAGGTGATGTGGTCGTACGCGGGTGCGACGTCGGTCGTCAGCGGGCCCAGGGTGTAGAAGGGCGCGTCCTCGCAGATCTCCTGCTGGAGATCGATGTTCTCCTTGATCTTGTGCATCGGGACGTGGCCCGGCCCCTCGATCATCGTCTGGACACCGCGCGCCTTGGCGACGGAGTTCAGCTCACCGAGCGTACGGAGCTCCGCGAACTGCGCCTCGTCGTTGGCGTCCGCGATCGAGCCGGGGCGCAGCCCGTCACCCAGCGAGAACGTGACGTCGTACGCCGCGAGGATGTCGCACAGCTCCTCGAAGTGCTCGTAGAGGAAGCTCTCCCTGTGGTGGGCCAGGCACCAGGCGGCCATGATGGAGCCGCCGCGCGAGACGATGCCGGTCTTGCGGCGGGCGGTGAGCGGGACGTAGCGCAGCAGGACCCCGGCGTGGACGGTCATGTAGTCGACGCCCTGCTCGNNCCGGTGGACAGGTCCATGACCGTGTCGGCGCCCCAGTGGGTCGCCCAGGTCATCTTGTCGACCTCCTCCTCGATGGAGGAGGTGACGGCGGAGTTGCCGATGTTGGCGTTGACCTTGACCAGGAACCGCTTGCCGATGATCATCGGCTCGATCTCGGGGTGGTTGACGTTGGCGGGGAGCACCGCACGGCCCGCGGCGATCTCCTCCCGGACGACCTCGGGGCTGACGTTCTCGCGGAGCGCGACGTACTCCATCTCGGGCGTGATCTCGCCGCGCCGGGCGTAGCCGAGTTGGGTGACGACGGCCCCGTCGCGGCCCCGCCGGGGCTGCCGCGGCCGTCCGGGGAAGACCGCGTCCAGGTTCTTCAGGCCACCGCGGGGCGAGGTGTGCTTGAGGCCGTCGTCCTCCGGGCGCAGCGGGCGCCCGGCGTACTCCTCGGTGTCCCCCCGCCCGATGATCCAGTTCTCCCGGAGCGGTGCGAGGCCGCGCCGGACGTCAGTTTCGACGGTCGGGTCGGTGTACGGGCCGGACGTGTCGTACAGCGTCACGTCGCGGCCATTGGTGAGGTGCACCTGCCGCACCGGGACCCGCAGGTCCGGGCGCGAGCCGGCCAGATAGCCCTTGTGCCATCCGATCGTCCTGGCATCGTCCCCGCTCGCGTCAGCGGTCGGTTCCGAGGCAGGCGTGTGTGCATCCGACAAGGTCATGAGACCTACTCCCTACGCCGGCATTACCCGGTAACAGGTTCGGCGGTCGACGCAGCGGCATCCGTACATCAGTACGGAGTTCAGCGCCCTCTCAGCCCGGTGCTCCGAGCTCCCGCGTGTGCAAAAGACAGTGCCCACGCTAACGTCGAAGAGTCGGACTGACCAGAGCGCCCCCGCTCTTGCGATGATCGGGCCGTGACCTCAACGCCGGAAGCCCACGCGCACACCCACAGCCACGGCCCCGCGGCCCCCGTATCGCGGCGGCTCCGCAAGGTCATCGCGGCGGTGCTGATCCCGTTCGCCGCGGCCGTGGCCGTCGGCCTGCTCGTGCTGTGGCCCGGCGGCACGCCTGGCCACAAGCCCAGCGGGGTCGGCATGGACCGGCAGATGGAACAGGGCCGGGTCGTGCAGCTGGAAAAACTCGACTGCTCCGACCTCAACCCGGGCGGCGGCGGATCGCCGGATCCCTCCGGCGGAACGCGGGACACCCCCGGCACACCGCAGGGGAAGAGCGGTGCCGCCTGTGAGAAGGCGACCGTTGAGGTCACCTCCGGGGCGAACAAGGGGCGGAAGTTCACCGAGATCGTGCAGCCCGACTCCACCCGCCGGCTGAACCAGGGCCAGGGCGTGGTGATCGCGTACGCCCCCGACGCGCCGCGCGATCTGCAGTACTCGGTCACGGACGTGAACCGGGAGTTCCCGATGGCCCTGCTGGCCGGGATCTTCGCGCTCGCGGTCGTCGCCGTGGGCCGGCTGCGTGGGCTGTTCGCGCTGATCGCGCTGGTCGTGAGCTTCGGCGTACTGACGCTGTTCATCCTGCCGGCAATCCTGCAGGGCTCGAACCCGCTGCTGGTCGCGGTGATCGGCAGCAGTGCCATCATGCTGGCCGCGCTCTACCTCTGCCACGGGCTGACGGCCCGTACGTCGGTGGCGGTGCTCGGCACGCTCGTCTCACTGATGCTGATCGGCCTGCTGGGCTCGGTCTTCATCGGCTGGGCGCAGCTGACCGGCAACACCTCCGACGAGACCGGTCTGATCCACGGG
The DNA here is from genome assembly GCA_003519485.1 of Streptomyces sp. Lineage (GTDB taxonomy): Bacteria > Actinomycetota > Actinomycetes > Streptomycetales > Streptomycetaceae > Streptomyces. Next base: position 3,450 of record DOWQ01000520.1, read on the forward strand.
CTCTATCCGGACATCAAAATGAGCGGTCTGCTGCTGGCCGGGGTCATCATCGGATCGCTGGGCGTGCTGGATGATGTGACGGTCACCCAGACGTCGGCGGTGTGGGAGCTGAAACAGGCGGACCCGACCATGTCGGCGCGTCAGCTTTACGGGGCGGGTATCCGGATCGGCCGCGACCACATCGCCTCCGTGGTCAACACGCTGGTGCTCGCCTACGCGGGCGCCGCGCTGCCGCTGCTGCTGCTGTTCTCGGTCGCGCAGAGCGGCGTCGGCACCGTTGCGAACAGCGAGATCGTCGCACAGGAGATCGTCCGCACGCTGGTGGGCAGCATCGGGCTGATCGCCTCAGTGCCGGTGACCACGGGCCTGGCGGCACTGGTCGTCTCGGCGGACCGTACGGGCTTCACGGACCGGGCAGAGCGGGGCGGCGCGGCGGGCCGGGGGGAGGGCGGTGCTGCGGCGTCCGCTGCCCCGGCGTCGCAGCCGGC
>DOWQ01000735.1:0-17915 GCA_003519485.1 Streptomyces sp.
CGCCCGGGCACGACCGGCCACCGGCCGTCACCCGTAGCCGTATCCGGTCAGCCGCAGCAACCCCCGCCGCAGCAGCCGCCCCCGCCGCCACCACCGCTTGCGGGGGCGGGGCCGGCGGCCGTACCGCCCACGGCGACGGCGGACAGCAGCTTGACGGTGTCCTCGTGTCCCTCCGGGCAGACGGCGGGGGCGGCGGACTCGGCCATGGGACGGTGCAGCTCAAAGGTGTCGCCGCAGGACCGGCAGCGGTACTCGTAACGGGGCATGGCGCCAGAGTAGCGGTGTCCCGGTCGTCCCGGACCAGGGGCGATCAGCCTTTCGCGCCCAGCTCCTCGCGGATATCGCTCACCACGCGCGCGACCGAACGCCGCACGGCTTCCGTCTCCGTCAGGAAATGCCACCAGTCGGGATGCCGACCCTCCAGCGCCGCGACGGCCCGGTCGAGCCTGGCGACCGCGTCGTCGAGGGGGCGCGCGTGCCGCGGGTCGGGGGTACTGCGCCCGGCCATGGCCAGTCGCTGGGCGTCCCGGATCGCGAAGCGGGTCCGCTCGATCTCCTTCGAGCGGTCGGCGGACACCTCGTCCAGCAGCCGCAGCCGGTCACCGGCCGCCGAGACGGCCTCGTCGGTGGTGTTGAGCAGCGCGCGGGCGGTGCTGAGCCGGGAGGTGGCGTCGGGCCAGCGCTGCTCCTCGCGGGCGACCCGCGCCTCCTTGAGCTTCTCCTCGGCCCGGGCCACTGATCGGGCGGCCTCCTCGGGAACCGGCTGGAGATCCTGCCAGCAGGCGGCGCTGTAGCGCCGGCGCAGCTCGCTGAGCACCGGTTCGACGCCCCCCGCGCGGGTGGTGATGGCCTGCGCGCGGGTGCGCAGCGACACCAGCCGCCGGTCGATCTCGGCGGCCCGCGCGGGCAGCTGCTCGGCCTCGCTCCGTATCGCCTCGGCCTTGCGCAGCACGTCGTCGGCGCGGTGGATGGTCTCCGGGACGCCGTGCCGGCCGGCGCCCTGGTTCAGCTTGGTGAGCTCGGGGGAGAGGGCGGCCAGCCGGCCGGCGAGGTCGTCGGCCCTGAGGCCGGAGGCCCGTACGGTGTCGAGGGCCTCGGTGGCGGCGAGCAGCGCCTGCCGGGCCCGCTCGACGGCGGGCGCGAGGCGGGCGAGCTGGGTCTCGGCCTTGTCGCTGAGAGGGCCGAGGCTCTGCGCGAAGCGGTCGAGGTCGGCCTTGACCCGCAGGAGGTCGTCCCGGGCCTTGCCGAGGTCGGTGCGGGCGCGGGCGGCGGTGGACGCCTCCAGCTCGTCGCGGTCGAGGTCGTGGGCGTCGACGGCGGTGATGTAGCCGTGGCTGACCTCGTCGATGCGCACGCCGAGCGCCTGGAAGTCGGCGGCGGCCTTGCGGGCGGCGGGGGAGCTGTCCACGGCGGTGATCATCTCGATGGAGATGCGCAGGTCACGCTGGGCGGTGTCCAGCTCGTAGAAGGCGGCCGCGGCGGCGTCCTTGGCGGCCTGGGCCTCGGCACGCTGGTTCTCACCGCGGCCGCCGAACCAGCGCCGGGTGCCGCCGCCGGTGAAGGCGGCGGGCACGGCGGCGATCAGCACCGGCAGTAGGAGCAGCGGCAGCTGGAGGGCCGGCGGGAGGGGGAGACGGCGGGAGGCGGGGCGGCCCTGGTGGCTACCGGCGGCGGGGCGGCGAAGGCTGCGGAGGCTGTTGAGGTGGCGGAACGGGGCGGGTCCGGGGACGGGGACTCGGGGCACATCCGCAGGTCGACGGTGGCGTGCTCGCTGCCCGTACGGCTGCGTAGGTGTCGCCGTCACATCCCTCTCCCGTGCTGCGTCCGCCCGGACCCCGACCCGGCAAGCGATGCCCGGTAGAAGACATTGTCCCACCTGGGAGGAACGAACACACGGGCCGTTTAGTTCGCGGTTCCGATCGTGATCTCCCCGTTCTGGCTGCGGGCGCTGACGCTGTGCTCGCTGAGATCGTCGCGCGGCACCCCGATGTCGATGTTGCCGTTGTCCGACTTCGCGTCGATCTTGTACGAGGAGCGCGGCGGCAGCTCGATGCGGACCGATCCGTTGTCGCTCTCGACGTCCACCAGGTCGGGCGCCTCGGTGAAGCCGAGCCGTACCTGCCCGTTGTCGGACACGGCGGACACCTGGCGGGAGGCGATCCCGGTGGCGTCGACCTTGCCGTTGCCGCTCTCCAGTTCGAGCGCGCCGCGGACGTCCTCGCCCCGTACCGCTCCGTTGTCCGACCGGAGCGTGAGCGCCGACGCGAAGCTCTTGGCGGAGATGTGGCCGTTGTCGCCCTTCAGGGTCACGGCGACCCCGCGCGGCACCCGTACCCGGTGCCGGGAGTCGCAGTTCTCGAGCACCTCCGAGCGCGACGGAGGGGGCTTCGGACGGCGACCGTCCTTATGGCCGGAAGCCGCGGGCCGTGTAGTCTGTCGACTCGCCTCGGGCGCATAGCTCAGTGGTAGAGCGCTGCTCTTACAAAGCAGATGTCGCTGGTTCGAACCCAGCTGTGCCCACCAGCCACCCGGTACGACGAAGGCCCAGGCCATCCGGCGATGAACCGGATCCCTGGGCCTTGCTCGTCCTCCGCCGCGTCGGGGCGGAAGAGGTGTCGTGCCACTTACGTGCCAGATGGGCCGTCCTGATCTTGCGACTTCCTGATCTGCCGGTCGACGTGATCGGCGATCTCGTGGTCGCGGCCGTTGATCAGATGCTGGTAGATCAGCGCGGCTCGCACCGACGAGTGCCCCATCCGGTGCATCAGCTCGCGTGTGGTCGCGCCACCGGTGGCCGCCAGGGTGTTGCCCGTGTGCCGGAGATCGTGGAAGTGCACGCCCTCCAAACCGGTCTCCACCAGGGCACGCAGCCAGAGGCGGCGGAAATTGTTGCGGCGCAGGGTGCCGCCGCGCGGCCCGACGAAGACGAGCCCGTTCCGGCCGGCCTGCTCGTGCTCGGACAGGTGGGCACGCAGCTCCTCGACGAGGGAGGCCGGGAAGGCGACCGTACGGATGCCCGCAGCGCTCTTCGGTGTCTTGACGAGCAAGCCGTCTGCCCGGGTCTCAGCTGCGGCCCGGCGGACGGAGACGACGCGGTTTTCCAGGTCCACGTCATGCCGCTGGAGAGCGGCCAGCTCACCGAACCGCAGCGAGGTGAACGCGGCCAGCAGAATCAGCATGCGGTAGCGGTCCGGCACAGCGTCGGCCAGGCGGAACACCTCGGCGACCGTGAGGAAGGGGCGTTCGGCAGTCCTGGTGACACCGGCGCCCTTGATCCGGCACGGGTTGCGCTGGATCAGCTCGTCGTCAACGGCCGTGTTCATGATTGCGCGAAGGATCTGGTACGCCTTGACCACGGTCGGTTCCCCAACGCCGCCGTCGAGCAGGGCGGTACGCCAACGCCGTATTTGCGCTGTGCTGATCTCGCCGATGTTGACGTTGCGGAACGTCGGCAGGATGTGCAGCCGCAGTGCACTGCCGTTGCGCTCCCGTGTCGTCGCGGCGTAGTCGCGATCCTTGAACCACTCGTCGGCGTACGTGCCGAACGGGATCTTGTCGTCCGGGTTCCGCCAACGGCCCTCGATGATCTCGGCTTCCTTGCGAACCAGCCACCTGTCAGCGTCCGTCTGCGTCGCGAAGGTCTCCGGCGCGGTACGGAGCAGCCCGTCAGGGTCCGGGAACCGAGCCTGAAAGCGCCCGGACGGCAGCTTGCGGATGGACCCGAAGCGGCGCTTCCTGCCCTTGCTGTTCGCCATCAGGCCACCGCCCGGAGCGCGGCCCGACGGTGCACCAGGATCGGCTGGACGGTGTTGGTCGCAACGAACGAGTCCAACGCGCTCTCCGGTATCCGCACGTGACGGCCGACCTTTACGAACACGATGCGGCGCTCCGCGATCAGACGGCGCGGGAAGCGCTCCGTCGTCCCGAGGTACTCGGCGACTTCGGCAACGCTCATCAGTCGGTCCTTCATACTGCGGCTCCTTCCAGTGCTAGTTGGTCGCGTAGTGCTTCGCGGGCGGTATCGCGGTTGAGCTGGAGATCCCGGGCGATGGTGGCCGCGAGGACGGATTCCCCGGGGGTGTGGCCGTGCCCGGCGTACTGCCAGTCGGCGAGGACGAGCACGGTGTCCGGCTCCAGGTCCTCCAGGCCGAGCGCGGCGGCTTGTTCGGTGGCGCGGTAGTCGGCGCGAGCCTGGCGGAGTGCGCCGAGGGTGGTGGAGTAGCGGCGCGACTTGGTGGAGAAGTGGCCGCGGAAGCCGAGCATGTGAGCCCAGTCCCACAGGCGTCGGTCGGGATACAGCCGGTCGAGGTCCCAGCAGGCCCGGATGAGCCGCCGCGTGTGGTCGGGCACCTGGTGGCGGTCGAGCTCGGAGAGTTCGCCGATCTTCCGGTCCAGGCTGCCGGTGGTCTCGGCTGCCTTGGTGGCGTACTTGGCGACGTACGAGGCGACGGCCTGTTCGGTCAGCTCGGAGCCGTCGCCGAAGGCCCGTACGGGGCGTACGTCGAGCTGGGTGCCCCACCGGAGGGTGCGGGCGGATTCGTTACCGGCAGCCGGAACGGTGATCGTCGTATAGGCGTGGTGGGCAGCCGCGCGGATTGCGTCATCGAGGAGAGTGACCGAGGCCCAGGACGGCGGTGGGTTCTCCGGGCCGGTGGGGCCGTCGAGTCGGATCACGGCGTGGAAGTGGATCGCTCCGCGCTTCTGGAACTCGGCGACCTTGCCGAACGAGAGGCGGCAGCTGTCTGCCAGTGCCCGCTGGGTCAGTCCGGCCCGGCGTGCGATCTCGCGGCGGAGGCGGTTGGTGAAGCGGGCCCAAAGCTGTCCGGCGTGGTTGTTGAAGAGCACGGCCCCGGCGTAGTCGTAGGACTCCGGATCGAGCGGAGTGCCAAGGGCGTCGTCGTCCTCCTGGTGGTGGATGCCGCAGCGACAGCGGCCGGTGTCGGGGCGGTTGTGCACGGGGCCGAAGCTGGGCGCGGTGAGGGTGGCGAAGACGCGTGGGTGGTCGCGCACGGTGTCGGGGATGTCGCGGCGGTCGTCACCGGCGAGGCCGGCACGAATGAGGTGCCAGGTGTCTCCGGCGTAGGTCCACGCGCAGGCCGGGCAGCGCGAGGCACGGCGATTGCCGCACGCGATACGCAGTCGGCCGCCCGGCTCGCCCTCGGTCGAGTAGTGGTGCAGGGTTTTGCCGCTGGTCTTGTCCTTGGCCAGGCTCCAGCCGGTGAGGTGGATCGGGTCGGCGCAGCCGCCGGTACGGCGTATCTGGTCCTGCCAGCGGTCGAAGCCCGGTTGCCCGGCCACCCTCAGCGCGTCGGCGAGGGTGACCGGGTCCAGGCCCGCAGCAGTGGCGGTGTCACTCACACGCGGCCCCCGACGAGCACGCGAGCGAGGACGGCGACGCTGCCGGTGCCACGGCAGGCGGGGCAGGCGGCAGAGGCGGTTTCGCGGGAACCGTCCCGGTGACGGCGACCGGTCGTGACGGCCACGACGGGGAAGCCGTCACAGTTGAAGCAGCGGGGCGTACGGGGAGCGGTGGACTCGGCCATGATGGGTGTCCCTTCTGGTCTTCGGATCGGTTGGGGGCTGGGGCCCTGCCGGGGCGGTGGATGCTTGGCGGTATTTGCCGCCCCGGGGGCCGGTCAGCGGTGCTTGTGCTGGTTGTTGAGGAGCGAGCGCAGGACGACGGCGCACACCGCGAGGGAAGCCGCGGTAACGGTGACGGCCAGCAGCATCGAGACGAGCACCGTGCCGACGACGAGGACAGCGGCGGTGCCACCGGCGACCACGACGGCCAGGGAGCCGGGGGTGAACCGCGCGGGGGCCGCAGGCTGGGCCGCTACCGGTGCGGGTGCCGAGTGGCAGGCGCAGGCCGAGGCCGACGGCGCGTGGGCCTGCTGGACGGCGGTCGGCGAGAACACGTACGGCACCGGGGCGCCGGTCGGCATTGGGGCGGTGGGGTACTTGGGTCGGAACATGAGCCGGTCTCCTTTCAGGGGTTCAGTCGGTGGTGCCGTTGACAACGTCGACACCGGTTCGGGTGCCGCCGTCGATGGCGGGCGCGATGAAGGTGTCCGCCAGGAGGAAGCCGCCCAGGAGCAGGACGACCACGAGCCAGGTCGGAGGGCGGAAGAGTCGGATGCCGAAGTAGCCGATGAGGCCGATGACGGCGATCAGGGGAAGCTCCACGTTCATGGCGGTTGTCTCCTGTCAGCGGACGCGGCAGCGGTGGGTACGGGCGGCGAGCTGGGCGGCGGCGCGGGTGCCGTAGTCGGCCGACCAGCCGCAGCGCTCGGAGGTGCATACGGCCGCGTGCCGGGTCTGACCGCTGCGGCGGCTGCGGTGGGTGCCGATCTGCACAGGGCCGATCTGTTCGACGGAGTGGAAGAAGTCGCGGGCAGGCATCGCGGTCAGTCCTTTCGGTCGGTGGTGGCGTGGCGGGCCGCGTGGTCGCGCTCGTCGGCCTCTTCGTCCAGGAGGCGGGCGAGGGTGGGATGACCGGTGTCGGCCATCTCGCGGGCAGCGGCGCGCAGTTCGGTAGGGGTCGGTTCGCGTCCGGCCATGGCTTGCTCCTTCAGGTGAGTTGGGCGGCGATCTGGTCGGCCAGGGGCGCGGGGACGCCGAGGCGGGCGCGCAGGGTGTCGGTGTCGATGGCCCGGCCGGTCTGGGTGCGGTGCGTGTCGGCGACCTTCCGGGCGTGCTCGACCAGGGCGGCCGGGACAACCGGAGTCGACGGAGCCGGAGTCGGGCTCGGGACGGGTTCCGGTGTCTCGACGGGCACGGGCTCAGAAGCGGGCTCGGGCTCGGGTGCCGAAAGGGCCGGCGGGGGTGTTGGCTCGATGACCGGGGCAGGCTGGGAGGGGGTCGGAACTTCGACCGGCTTGGTCTCGGTCTCCGGCTCGTCAGCTGTGGCCGGGCTGTGGGCGAGGAGGGTTCCGCCGAGGAAGGCGAGGGCGGGCCATCCGGCGACGAGGATGCGGAGCCAGTCCGGGACGTCGTTCAGGTCCAGGAGCTCGGCGGTGGCGACGTTCGCGCCGAGTGAGGCGGCGAGCGCGACGGTGAACCAGGTCCAAGCTGCCCGTACCGCTCCGCCGGACTGCCGAAGGAGTCGGAGCCGACGCCAGGCGGCGACGAGGAGCAGGTCGACGGAGATCGGGTAGGCCCAGGCTTTCCAGCCGTCCTGTCCGGCTGCGGCGGCGATGTCGTGGAGATGGGCGAAGGACAGGGCACCGGCGATCACGGCTTGCACGAGAACGGCGTCGAACCGAAGCGAGCGCATCGCGGGGTCTCCTTCCGGTTTCGGGCATGGGGCGGGTAGGGAGATGGCGCGAAGCGGTCGCGCCGACCGGTGGAGTGGAGGTCAGGCTGCTTCTACGACCGGATCGACGGCCGGGGCTGCCTTGAGCGGGGCCGGGCCGAGGGCCGGGCGGAAGGCGGCCAGCTCGGGAATGTCCGGGGTGAGGTCGGCGTGGTGGTTGCAGAGGTTCACCGCTTGCCGCAACGTCGTGAACGGGGTGCGGGTGCGGACCCAACCACCGGTGGAGTCACCGGCGATCGCGGTGCCCGGTCGCTCGGTGGGAATCTGCACGGTGGCCAGCACGGCATCCGGGGAGATGTCCGCGAAGGCCATGTTCGCCGAGGCTTCGTCGTTGACTCGGTGGGCGACCCGGCCGGTCAGCTGAGCGCGGAGCATGGTGATGGACTTGCCCAGCTCCGAGCCGAACCGTTGCCCGCAGATCTCGACATAGATGCCGGCCGCGCGGCCGAGCTGGACCAGGCGGGCGAGGGCGGTGATGATTCGGTCCCGGCGCTTCTCCTCCTCCTTCGTCGCGAAGAGAGCCAGTTCCGCCACTTCGTCGACGAGCAGCACGACGGGCGTCGGCCGCAGCTCATCGGGGAGGCCCCAGATATCGGCGGTGATCTCCCCGTCCGGAACGTCGGCGCTGATGCGCTGTTCGCGGCGGATGATCCGGTAGGTCTCCGTCATGCGCTCTACGAGAGCTTCCAGCAGGCCCAGGGCGTCATCCGGGTTATCGGCGAGAGCAGAGAAGCGGCGCGCGAGTGGTCCCAGTTCCACCCCCTGTTTGCAGTCGATCCCCGCCAGGGCCACATCCTGCGAGGCCAGCTCGGCGACCAGGCGGCGCTGGTAAACCGACTTGCCCGACTGCGTAGCGCCGATGTTCAGCGCGTGCGGCACCTCCCGGTAGTCGCGGTAGCGGACCGAACCGTCCTCACACAGCGACACAGGTATCCGCAACGTGCCCGTGTCCGTCTTCCCGGGCATCTGGACCCGCTTGAGCACGTCGTATCCGGTCATCCGCAGCTCGACCACACCGGCCTTGATCTCCCGGGAGGTGACGCCCTGCATGGTGAAGGAGTGCCGCAGCCGGTCCGAGGACGCCGCGAAGTCGAAAGCGTCCTGGCCGGGCCGCATCTTGATCCGGAGGACCAGCCCGGTACGGGTGGGCTTCATCCGCAGAATGCGCGGCACTCGAGAGGCAGGAACCTCGGAGCGGGTGGCTCGGGCCAGTGCGAGGCGGAGCCGGGACGGCGGTACGGTCAGCCCGCACGCTTCCATGACCGAGCCGTAGCGGAGCAGGACCCGGGCGGCGGCGACCAGGACACCGATGCTCAGCCAGTACCAGGCGGGGCGCTGCCACCGGAGCAGCAGCGCCAGCCCGGCTACGACCGTCGCGACGATCAGCAGCCACGTCATGTCAGGCCGCCTTGCTCTTGGCGCCGGTGTCGGCGAGCGAGGTGACCGCGACCGCGCGGAAGCTGATGCCGTGGCGCTTCTGGCCGTTGAACTCGTTCTCCCACGGGCGGGCGATCAGCTGGGTCAGCGCGACCGGGGTCCCCATGACGAGCTCGCCGGAGATGCCGGGCTCCGGCACGGTCACGGTGAGGACGTCGGCCGAGCCGTTGGCGGCGAACATCACGTCCACCGTCATCAGCGTGGCGCCGGTCTCGCGGTCGGTGGCGACTTCGCCGGTCTGGCGGTTGGTCACCTTCGGCTGCGGGGGCTGGGCAATCATGACGGCGGCGGCGTTGGTGTCGACGGGAATCTGACGCATCGTGTGTCTCCTGATCTCGTGGATTGTGTGCGCCGATCTGTGCGGCACGATCAGGAAACAGCGCGAAGGGGTGGACGCATCACGGCCCGTATGGACGTTTAGGGACGTCTGAGGTACCGTCAAAACGTCCCAGCGTGTCCCAGTGGGAAGGATCCAGCGTCATGGCCAACGAACGTCTTCGGGCAGCCATTTCGGCGAAGGGGGAGACCGCCCAGTCGCTCGCGCAGCATGTCGAGGTGGACCCCAAGACCGTCGAACGGTGGATCACGCTCGACCGCACACCGCACCGTAGCCACCGCTGGAAGGCAGCCGACTTCCTCGGGGCTGATGAGGTCTACCTCTGGCCCACCGTGGAGAAGCAAGCGGAGACGGCCAGCACGTCCGAGCTGGTCACCTTCTACCCGAACCGCGGGGCCGTCCCGGCACACCTGTGGACCTCACTGATCGAGAAGTCCAAGAGCCAGGTGGACATCCTCGTGTACGCGGGACTGTTCCTCTTCGACAGTCACCCCGACCTCGCGGAGCAGCTGGCGACGAAGGCGAAGGCCGGTGCCCAGGTCCGCATCCTGCTCGGAGACCCGGAGTCGGACATGCTCAAGCAGCGCGGCGAAGAGGAAGGCATCGGCGACCACCTCGCGGCGCGGGCTCAGCTCAGCAGGCACTACGCCACCCCGGCGACCAGCACGCCCGGCGTTGAGCTACGGCTGCACGACACGATCCTCTACAACTCGATCTACCGGTTCGACGATGACGTGCTGGTGAACCCGCATGTACTCGGAGCCCCGGCAGGTCAGAACCCCGTACTGCACTTCCGGTATCTCCCCGGGGCGAGGACCTTCCGGCACTACATGGGCAGCTTCGACTACGCGTGGGACCGGGGAAGGCCGGCATAACGGTTCCGTCCCGTCGTGGCACGCTGGGGACATGGCTCGCGTGGACTACTTCAACGACCCCCAGGCCCCGAAGGCGAACAGCATCGTTCCGTCGGTGACGGCCGTCGCACTCAACGAGGCCGGAGAGGTCTTGCTCATCCACAAGACCGACAACGACCTCTGGGCACTGCCCGGCGGCGGCGTCGACGTCGGCGAGTCGGCCCCCGACGCGGCGGTCCGGGAGACCAAGGAAGAGACCGGGTACGACGTCGAGGTGACCGGACTGGTCGGCCTCTACACGAACCCCGGGCACGTGATGGCGTACGACGACGGCGAGGTCCGACAGCAGTTCTCCATCTGCTTCGCGGCGCGGATCACCGGCGGCGAGCGACGGACCAGCGGCGAGAGCAAGGAAGTCGCCTTCGTGGACCCGAGCAGGCTCGACAGCCTGAACATCCACCCATCGATGCGGCTCCGGATCGACCACGGCCTGACGGATCGGGCAGAGCCCTACATCGGGTAGACCTGCGGCAACTTACTCAACATGAGTGGGCAGACGCTCGAGAGTGCGTTTCACGGCATCTCCGAGGTACGGCCGTGCCGCACTGATCGCGGTATGCACTTCACTGCCTGGCTCGTAGCGTGTGAGGATCTCATCGACGCGCCGGTCGAAGTCGAGCCGCTGACCGGCCGGACCAGTGGTCATGTCGGCGTAGATCAGCGCGTCCAGCAACGCCGAGTCTTCACGCTCGTACGGTTCCAGCTCGGCGACCAGACCGCGTTGCTCAGCTTCGAAGACCGCGCCGGAGTGATGCGCCACCAGGCAGACGAGCCGACGAGGAGCATCGAGCGTTTCGAGGTGCCGAGCACCGTCGAGAGGGTGAAAGCCGGTCTTTCGAAGCTCCGGGGCGTAGCCGAGGTCATGAAGCCAGGCAGCAGCGACGAGCAGGCCCCTCTCATCCTCTGGCACTGCTGCGGACGCTTCGCGGGCGCGCTCCGCGACAGCCTGCGTGTGCAGCCAGCGGTTACCGAGCGGGGGCAACAGCGACTCGGCGAGCTCGGCCGCTCCGCGAGGCGTGTCCAGAGATGAGGGCATGCGCTCACGGTAGCCGAGCAGAGCGCCCGACCATCAGGGTCGAGCAGTGGCCCGAGCGCGGTAAGACCTTCCCTACTTCATCAAGGCACCCGGCTGCGCTCCGCTTCGCCGGGCGCGCTTCCCGGCTCCGCCGCCCTCCGCGCTCAGGCCTCCGGCCCGCGCTGCGCCGNNAGGGCCGGGTGCCATGAGTCGATCACCGCATAGAGCGGCCTCCGGTCAAGGCAATGCCTCCGGCGGGGGATCGGCCGGCACCGGGATGGGAGCTGGGGAGAGTGGTGGGTGAGGAAGTGGGCGGCCAATTAGTCGCGCTTGGGCCAGATCGGGCCCTGGTCGGTCCAGATGACGCCCTTGTTGCGGCATAGGCAGAAGGGGTGGCCGATCGGGTCGGTGTAGACCTGCCAGCCGTAGCCGTTGGGGCCGATGAAGTCCTGCCTTAGCGTCGCGCCGAGGTCGAGGACGCGGCGCTGCTCGGACTCGATTTCGTCCACTTCGAAGTCGAGATGGAACTGCTTGGGGTGCTTGCTGTCGGGCCACTGCGGAGCGCGGTAGTCGTCCACCCGGATGAATGCCAGCTCGATCTCGCCGAACTTGATGCCAGCCCAGTCCTCGGAGCTGCCTTCCTTGATCGGACGGCCCGTCACCTCGGAGTAGAAAGCCGCCAGCTTCATCGTGTCCGGGCAGTCGATAATGAAATCGGTGAGTCGCAGCATCCCGCGATCTTGGCACAAGCTCACGCCCGACTTCGAGACAGGCCCCTAAGCAACTCCGCTGAGGTGTGGAGTGCCCCTCATCGCTGACATCAACGGTTGGCATCAACAGGGGCGAACGGCAGCGGTCAGCGCCGAACGGGCAAGAAGAAGAGCACGCACGATGAAGCTCCCTGTCTGCGGGACATCGGGAGGCAGGGGGGATGGTCGCGCTTCGGGGCCGTCGCCGGGTCCATGGACTACATCAGTTCCGTCTCCTGGCCGAGCTGCGTCAGCTCGTCGGCAGTCGCGAGCTGCCTTCGGTCGTCCTGGTCGCTTGTACTCCACGAGCGAGGACGCTTCGATCCTGCGATGAGTTCTGACGTTCCGGTGCTCGATCTCGCCGGCGTCAAGAAGTTCGATGAGAGAGCGCCCCGAGACGTTGAGCATGTCAGCGGCCTCTTGGGCGGTGAGTTCCGCGTCCGCTGGGACAACGGAAACACCGCGGTCGGCTCCCAAGCGCGTCGGCATGCCGACCGGGAGCCCGACTGCCTCGTGAGGCAGGGTCGGCGGCTGCGGGTCGCTGTCCTCAGCGCTGACTCTGATTCCGCGGAGGTCCCGGTGGGCCTCCAGGTAGCCGCGGACCTGCTGGAGGGCCCGATTCGTGGACGCGATTTGCTCAGGCGGAATCGTCACCGGCCTGTTGTCCGCCCTGGACATCGCACGCACCCCTCGATGCTCTGGTGGACGGCGTCCACGACCGGTGGATGCAGCATCCGAAACAAGCGAAACATGTGCAACGTCTAATTGCTTTCGCCGCCGCGCGAGGCGCGTCCGAGCGCCGTGGCCGCGGCGTCGGGGACGCGAAAGGTTCCGGCCGGGTGACCCGGTCGGGGCTTTCTGCGCGTTCCGGTCGATCGCGTGTTCGTTGCGGTGCGGGTGTCGTGCGGCCCGCACGGGTGTACGGGCCGACACGGTTCGTACAGGCCGGCCGGAGCGCCCGTGCGGCCGGAGCACCGGCTCGGCTGAGCCCGTCGTACGTCAGCCGCAGCTGCCGCCGCACTGGCAGGAGCCGCCGCTCTGGCAGCCGCAGCTGCAGCCGGGGCCGCAGCCGCAAGCTCCCAGCAGCGGAACCGGGATCTCGACGACCTGGCGGTCACGGACGGACGGTGTCGATGTCGGTGAGATGGGGGAATCGGCCATGAATACCCTCCTCGGCGGCGCTGCTTCTCGACGGCCCTGTGCATGGCGAACAGCGCGCCATCTCACAGTGGACACCGGCCGGTGCGGGCGCATCAACGGCGCGCGGGAGCACTCGGGCCCCTGCGCGCCGCCGCTCACGCCCCTTCGACCGCGGAGTCGGGCACGATTTCGTCCGCGTGCTCACCCGTGACCAGGTAGACCACGCGCTTCGCGACCGACACCGCGTGGTCGGCGAACCGCTCGTAGTAGCGGCCCAGCAGGGTGACGTCGACGGCCGTCTCGATGCCGTGCTTCCAGCGGTCGTCCATCAGGTGCTGGAAGAGGCTGCGGTGGTAGAGGTCCATCGCGTCGTCGTCCTGCTCCAGCTGGAGCGCCAGGTCGACGTCCTTGGTGATGATCACCTCGGCGGCCTTGGCCATCAGCCGCTGCGCCAGCTGTCCCATTTCCAGAATGGTCGCGTGCAGATCGCTGGGCACGGCGGTCTGCGGGAACCGGAGCCGGGCGAGCTTGGCGACGTGCTGCGCCAGGTCGCCGGACCGCTCCAGGTCGGCGCTCATCCGCAGGCTGGTGACGACGATCCGCAGGTCGGTGGCCACCGGCTGCTGGCGGGCCAGCAGGGTGATCGCCCGCGCTTCCAGCTCGTGCTGGAGGTCGTCCACCTTCTGGTCCGCGGCGATCACGGTCTCGGCGAGCTTGAGGTCCGCGTCGAGTATCGCAGTGGTGGCCCGGCCGATCGCGGAGCCGACGAGCCGAGCCATCTCGACCAGATCGTCACCGATCGAGTCGAGCTCCTCGTGGTATGCGTCCCGCATCGCTTTCCTTCCATCGAATTCCTGTGCCAGCTGCCGCTCAGGCGGTGGGCGAGGCTGATACCCCCACGGTGTCACGTTCCGGGTCGTACGCGTCCGGCTCCGGCATCCGGGGTGAACCGGTGCCGACCTGATGGTGAACTCTCGGCAACGAGTGTTCGAGGCGGCGCTCGAATGGCTGCGAGCGTGTCTCACCACCCGCTTAATCTGGACTCATGGACGTGAACGCGGCAGTAGCCGCAACGGCAGCGATCGCCGGAGTGTGTACCGGTGTCATCGCCATGCTCGCGTTCCGCTGGAGCGAGCGGGAGCAGACCAAGCCGACCCGCAGCTCGCTGCACACCGAGGCCGTCCTGCCGCCCGGCGTGGACACCGTGCTGTCCGTACTGCGATCCTCCGCCGTCGTCCTCGACGAGGCGGACAGCGTGGTCAAGGCCAGCTCGGCGGCGTACGCCCTGGGGCTCGTCCGGGGCGGCAAGCTCGCCGTGGAGCCCATGCTCCAGATGGCCCGCGACACCAGGCGTGACGGCGAGATACGCCAGGTCGAGCTGGATCTGCCCCGTCGCGGCACGGGCCGCGGCGAGGCGCTCGCCGTGTCCGCCAGAGTCGCGCCGCTGGGCTCCCGCCTGGTGCTGCTGCTGGTGGAGGACCTCACCGAGGCCCGGCGGATCGAAGCGGTCCGGCGGGATTTCGTGGCGAACGTCAGCCATGAGCTCAAGACCCCCGTCGGGGCGCTCTCGCTGCTCTCCGAGGCCGTCATGGACGCCAGTGACGACCCGGAGGCGGTCACCCGCTTCGCCGGCCGGATGCAGATAGAGGCGACCCGGCTGACGAATCTCGTCCAGGAGCTCATCGACCTCTCCCGGGTGCAGAACGACGACCCGCTGGAGGACGCCGAGCCGGTCCGGGTGGACGAGCTGGTCGCCGAGGCCGTCGACCGCTGCCGTCACCAGGCCGGCGCCAAGCAGATAACCATGGCCGCCGGCGGCACCGCCGACCTGCACATCTGGGGGAATCGCGGCCAGCTCGCCGCCGCTCTCGGCAACCTCGTCGAGAACGCGGTCAACTACAGCTCGGCCCGCACCCGGGTCGGGATCGCCGGCAGGCGGATCGCCGGTTCCGGTGGTGACATGATCGAGATCGCCGTCACCGACCAGGGCATCGGCATCTCCGAGACCGACCGGGAGCGCATTTTCGAGCGGTTCTACCGCGTCGACCCGGCCCGCTCCCGGGCCACCGGCGGGACCGGACTCGGCCTCGCCATCGTCAAGCACGTGGCCGCCTCGCACGGCGGGGAGGTCACCGTCTGGAGCGCCGAGGGACAGGGCTCCACCTTCACCCTGCGGCTCCCCGAAGCGGGCCGCGGCCGGGACCGGGACACCGCGGAGCGCGACGCGGACCGGACCCTCATCGAGCCGGGGGACTTCGACGACGAGGGCCCCTCGTTGCACCCCTTTACGAGCCAGCCACTTCCAGCCCCGGAGGTCCTTCCGTGACCCGAGTGTCCGTCGAGAGCGAGACAGCCGTCGCCCGGGGAGCGACCGCCCGTACCCCCGTCCGGGGGCAGGGTGCCGACCGTAGCCCGAGCCGCACTTCCCGGTGCTGTTCAGAGACCCGACCGGAGGTCCTTCCGTGACCCGAGTGCTCGTCGTCGAGGACGAGGAATCGTTCAGTGACGTGTTGTCGTACATGCTCCGCAAAGAGGGCTTCGAGGTGGCGATCGCGGCCACCGGCCCCGACGGGCTGGACGAGTTCGACCGCAACGGTGCCGACCTGGTGCTGCTCGACCTGATGCTGCCGGGCCTGCCCGGCACGGAGGTCTGCCGTCAGCTCCGCAGCCGCTCCAACGTTCCGGTGATCATGGTGACCGCCAAGGACAGCGAGATCGACAAGGTCGTCGGCCTGGAAATAGGGGCCGACGACTACGTGACCAAGCCCTTCTCCTCGCGGGAGCTGGTCGCCCGCATCCGCGCCGTCATGCGCCGCCGCGGGGAGCCGGAGGAGGTCGTGCCGGCCGCCCTGGAGGCCGGGCCCGTACGGATGGATGTCGACCGGCACGTGGTGACGGTCTCCGGCGAGAAGGTGGATCTCCCGCTCAAGGAGTTCGACCTGCTGGAGATGCTGCTGCGGAACGCCGGCCGGGTGCTCACCCGGATGCAGCTGATCGACCGCGTCTGGGGCGCGGACTACGTGGGTGACACCAAGACCCTCGACGTCCACGTCAAGCGGCTGCGGGCCAAGATCGAGCCCGACCCGGGCGTGCCGCGCTACCTGGTCACCGTCCGCGGCCTCGGCTACAAGTTCGAGCCGTAAACCGGCACACCGGAACCGGCACACCGGAGCCCTCGGAGGGATCTCCGACCGTCCGGGCGGCCCGGCATCGGCACCCGACCCCCCACTGCCCGGCCGNNGGCCGTGCCGTGCTCTTCTGCCGGGTGTCCGTCAGCGGGCTCGTTCACCCGTACGGCTCAGTGGCCGGCGTTTTCTTCGGCCGCCTCGTCCGCGGCGCCGGTCCCGGAGCCGTTCGCGGCGTCCTCCGTGGCGTCCGCACCGGCGGCAGGCTCGCCGGGGGCAGCGGACTCCGTCACGGAGCCGGACGGGCCGTCCGCAGGGCCTGCCGGCTCGGCGGAGGCGGACGCGGTCGGCAGCGCGCTCGGGCCGAAGGGCTCGAACTGGCCGGTCGACGGCATGACGAGGGCGGTGACCTCGATCGCTCCCGTGTCGCTCAGCTCGAAGACGACGGGCTGCGCGTCGCCCTGCTGGGCGTCCACCGTGCCCTCCTTGAGCACGGCCGAGGCGTTGCCCTCGCCGCCGAGCTGCACGGAGCCGTGCGCCGGGACGGTGACCGGCCCCGAGCCCACGGCCGGGGAGAGCTCCGCCTCCGCGCCGGAGCCGGTGACCGTGATGGTCTCCAGCGTCTCGTCCTGGTCGCCGGTGTTGAAGATCTTGCCCGAAACGGCGGCCGGTCCCTCGGAGCCCTCCGGCTGGGTGATCACATTGACGTTCTGGATCTTGATGTCATCGGCGGTCGCCCCGGCGCTGTCGGGGCTGACCTGGTGTGTGGCGGCGTTGTGTCCCGCCGCGCAGGCGGAGAGCGAGAGAAGCGAGAACGCGAGGGCTGAGGCGGCGAGGGCGCCGCGTCGAAGGCTGCTGCTCACGGCGGCGGCATCTCCTAGGACGAGCTACGGCAGCCGGACGGGTTCGTCCGGTCGCGAGTGGACTGCGAAGGCGGCCGCGAAGCCGCCTCAGGGGTACATCAGTGCGGCTCAGGCTACCGATCCACCGCCCGGGCCGCGCACCCGGGCCGTCCATCCGGCGTCCGCGTGCCGTCCGTCCGGCGGCTCCAACTGGAGGTCGCGATGGCCCGTGCGGCCGTCGAATACCGGGTCGGTGTCGGCGCGGGGGATTATCGGCGAGGAATGCGTGAAGGCCGGGAATTCGATCAGTTCGTCGGAACGGCGCGCGCGTGAAGCAGCTTCCCGTGATCAATTCCGGAAACCGACCGGCGTAACCCGTCGAGCCGAACGGAGTAGCGAAAATCCTTCACCCGGATTCCGGCAAAACGGGACGTTTTGGCTCTCTTGGAAGCGTCCCGGTGCTGGTGGCGGGCGGGTTTCCGGCGGTCCGGACAGCCGCTCCGACCTGCGAATACCTGCTTCCGAAGGGCCCGCGCAGCACGTCCCGGCCGCTGTTGTCAAGCCCCGAGATGCGCCCTGACCTGCGAAAACGCCATTCAGAACGGCCCGTTCCCGTGTTACTCTGGATAGCCACGGAAGGGGTACCTGTCACATGACGTTCAAGGTTGGCGACACCGTGGTCTATCCCCATCACGGCGCCGCGCTGATCGAGGCCATTGAAACTCGCCAGATCAAAGGCGTGGACAAGACCTACTTGGTATTGAAGGTCGCTCAGGGCGATCTGACCGTCCGCGTACCTGCGGACAATGCGGAGTTCGTCGGTGTGCGTGATGTGGTCGGCCAGGACGGGTTGGAGCGGGTCTTCGAGGTGCTCCGCGCACCTTACGCGGAAGAACCGACCAACTGGTCCCGACGCTACAAGGCGAACCTCGAGAAGCTCGCGTCCGGCGACGTGATCAAGGTTGCCGAGGTCGTGCGCGACCTGTGGCGCCGTGAGCGCGAGCGCGGACTCTCCGCAGGAGAGAAGCGCATGCTCGCCAAGGC
>DOWQ01000735.1:17936-18420 GCA_003519485.1 Streptomyces sp.
CCATGGTCGGTGCTGTCGGGACCGGCCGGTGCCGGCCACGACAGAAGCAGTGATAGAAGCAGTAATAGTGATGCCGCGGTGCCCGAGTGACACAGGTCTGTCGCCGGGCGCTGCGGCATGTCTCGCGGGAGATACCGTCGCAGCAACAGCGGGCGGCTGCCTGCCCACTGCTCACCCCTCCATTGGGGGGCGTGCCGGGCTNNGGGCAGCTTCCTCGACCGGTTGTCACGGAAGGGACCGGTCGGGGCGTCGCGCCCGGCACGCTGTGGCCATACCCATGTCGGCCGAGGAAGCAAACCTGAACGCTTATCCGATGTCCCCGTCACCGTCCCCGTCGCCGAATCCCTCACCGGTCCCCGGTGCCGCGGCCGCCTCACCGGCTTCCGCCGCGGCCCCCCGCGCGCCCTCACCGGCCGACCGGCCGGTGGCCTCACCGACGCCGCAGCCCGAGCGCGCCGTGCCCCGTACCGCCGCGGTCATTCCG
>DOWQ01000191.1:0-1810 GCA_003519485.1 Streptomyces sp.
CGTAGCCGAGGAAGGCGCTGCACCACGGCTCGTTGACCGTGGTCCACAGGGGCACCCGGTCGCCGAGGGCCTCCGCGACGATCCCGGCGTAGTCGCCGAAGCGCTCGGCGGTGGCGCGCCGCGGCCAGCCTCCGACGTTCTCGAGGTCCTGCGGCAGATCCCAGTGGTAGAGCGTCAGTGCGGGCCGGATTCCGTGCTCCAGCAGGGCGTCGCAGAGCCGCCGGTAGAAGTCGAGGCCGCGCTGGACGGCCGGGCCGCGCCCGGTCGGCTGGACCCGCGGCCAGGAGACGGAGAAGCGGTACGCGGACAGCCCGAGGCGGGCCATCAGCCGGACGTCCTCGGGCATCCGGTGGTAGTGGTCGGCGGCCACGTCGCCGGTGTGCCCCCGGAAGGTCTTCCCGGGGGTGTGGCTGAAGGTGTCCCAGATCGAGGGCGTGCGGCCGTCCTCGGCCGCCGCCCCCTCGACCTGGTACGCGGCAGTGCCCGCCGCCCATACGAAGCCCGGCGGGAAGGAGCGGGCCGAGGCGGCGGGCCGGGCGTCGTGCGCGGTCATGGGGGGCACTCCTCTGTGTCGGTGCGACGCGACAGGTGGGGGTGGGGGCGAGGGGTGGCCGGGCGGGTGGTGACAGTGCGATGGGACAGCGGCGAGATGTGGGGGGCCGGGTCCGGAGCGGGATGCCGGGGTCCCTGAGGGGCGGCCGGACGGCAGCGGCAGCGCCGGAGCCACGGCGCGGCGGTCCCGCGGGGCTCCGGCGCTGCGGCGCTCGCTGCGGGCGGGTCAGCTCTTGACGGCTCCGGCCGTGATGCCACCGACGACGTGCTTGCCCAGCAGGGCGAAGACGGCCAGCAGCGGCAGCGTGGCGATCATGGCCCCGGTCAGCACGACCGCGTGGTTGACGGTGTGGTTGCCGGCACCGAGCCCGGCGAGGGCGACCTGCAGCGTCGGGCTCCCGTCCGGGGTCAGCGCGATGAACGGCCAGAAGAAGTCGTTCCACGCCTGGACGAAGATCAGCATGCCGAGAACCGCCATCGCGGGCCGGGCGACGGGGAACACCACGTGCCAGATGACGCGCAGGCTGTTCGCGCCGTCCATCCGGGCCGCCTCGACCAGCTCCACGGGCAGCGCCTCCAGGAGGAACTGGCGCATGAAGAAGACGCCGAACGCGGCCACCAGCGAGGGCAGCACGACCGACTGCAGCTGGTCGACCCAGCCCAGCTCGGTGATGATCTGGTAGAGCGGGATCACGCTGAGCTGCGGCGGGATCGTCATCGTCGCGACCACGACCGCCAGCAGGGCGTTGCGGCCCCGGAAGCGCAGCTTGGCGAAGGCGAAACCGGCCAGCGTGGCGAAGAGCACCGTACTACCCGCGATCACACTCGCCACGATGGTGGTGTTGATCAGCGCCTCGCCCATGTGGACCTGGTTCCAGGCGATCTCCAGATTGGTGAAGAGCTGGTCGCCGGGGAGCAGCGGCGAGGGGGCCTGGACGACCCGCTCGCCGGTGTGCGAGGCCGCGACGAGATTCCAGTACAGCGGGAAGAGCGAGATCAGCGCGGCCAGGGCGAGCACGACATACGTGAACGGTCCCGCGTGCTGCTGGCGGCCGGCCCGGGAGCCGAACAGCCTGCGGCGCGGGGCCGCCGGCGCCTTGGTCAGGGCGTGTGTCATGAGGTCAGGCCCCCAGCTTCTTGCGGTTACTGCGGGAGACGAGCGCCTGCACGGCGCCGATGAGCAGCAGGAGCAGCAGCATCACCCAGGCGATGGCCGACGCCTGGCCGAGGGCGCCGGTGACCCAGCCCTTCTCGTACA
>DOWQ01000191.1:1891-3124 GCA_003519485.1 Streptomyces sp.
GCCGGCCACTTCTCCGACTCCCAGTGGACCGGGTCGATGCCGAAGACCCCGAGCAGCTCGTTGATCAGGCCGTAGTCGGTGTTGAACAGCTGCGCGAAGACCAGGGCGGCCGCGGCGATGGAAGTCGCGTACGGCGCGAGGATCGCCACCCGGTAGAAACCCCGGCCGCGGAGCTTGTAGTTGAGCAGATGGGCCAGTCCCAGCGCCATCAGCAGCTGGGGGACGGTCGAGATGACACCCATGGTGAAGGTGTTGGCCAGCGCGTTCCAGAAGAACTCGCTGTCCCAGAGGCCCGTGTAGTTCTCAGCGCCGCGCCACTCCGCCTCGCCGCCGAGCTCCACCCGGTGGAGCGAGAGCCAGCCGGTGTAGATCAGGGGGAAGAGGCCGAAGGCGGCGAAGCACAGGAAGAACGGGGCGATGTACGCGTACGGCGTCGCCTTCATGTCGAGGCGGTACAGCCGGCTGCGCCACTCGCGCCGGTCCTTGCGGCGCCGAGCGGGTCGGGGGGCGGGGGGTGCGGGCGGCGGACTGCCGTCCGCGGCCGCCCGTACGGAGGTAGCCACGCGTGGCGTCCCTTCAGGTCGGTTATGACGGCAGCTCAGGCGGACGGGCCGCCCGCGGCTCCATGCCGGCGGGCGGCCCGTACGCCGCTCTACTGGTCGATCTTGTCGTCGACCAGGGACATCACGTTCTCCCAGGCCTCGTCCGGGTCGGTGCCGCGCTGCTCGATGTCGAGGATGCCGTTGTCGGTGATGAAGGTCTTGACCTGACCGTCGTAGCGGCCGATCGGGGCGGGCTCGATCTTCTTGGCCGCCGCGGAGTAGATCTTGCCGACCGGGGTGTCACCGAAGTAGTCGAGCTCGGCGTTCTGCACCTCGGCCGACTCCATGGCCTCGGTCGTGGAGGGCATCAGCCCGGCCGCGGCGAAGACCTTGGCCTGCTGCTCCGGGGCCGTCAGCCAGGCGGCCAGCTCGGCCGCCTCCTTCGTGTGCTCACCGGCGGTGGGGACGGACAGGAAGGAGCCGCCCCAGTTGGCGGCCACCGGCGGGGCGGCGATATCCCACTTGCCCTGGTTGTCCGGGCCGGCCTGCTCGGCGATGATGCCGGTCATCCAACTCGGGCAGGCGACCGTGGCGAACTTGGAGTTCTTGAAGCCCGCGTTCCAGGTGCCCTTCTCGTCGAACTGCCGCAGCTTGGCCGTCAGGCCGGCCTCGGCCGCCTCGACCGCCAGGT
>DOWQ01000154.1 GCA_003519485.1 Streptomyces sp.
ATTCCGGTGAATAGCCAGGGTCGACAACAGGTTCAGCAGCTTCGAGCCCTGCCCAACCCGCCGCTCGGTCCCGCCCCGCCCCTCCGGCCCCTCCTCACGCGCTGCCCCCGGTTGCTTGCCCAGCGACGTCATATGCCCTCCCGATCCGAACCTGCCGCAACCGGCAAGGTGGTCGCCGCCACCAACCCTCGCACCCCGGGTAACCGATCCACGGAATTGAAGAGGCGCGCCGTCAACGGTTGAAGAGTGCCCCTGCGGTGCCCGGATCAAGGCCGCCTGATGACCCCATGCAGTTCAACGGCACTGCGGGGCGCTGATCCGGTGGTGCGACCAACCGAACGATGGAGACAGCCCTGTGCGCTCACAAACTCGTGAGGAGCTGAGGGGACAGGTTCTTGATCATGGTGTTGGCCCAGCGCATCTGCCGCAGCGTCTGGGGGTGACAGGAGGTCGCCAGGTCCAGCAGGCGCGTGTCCTTCGCCGCCTGCCCGGCTTGGGCGAGCATCTCCCAGTACAGGGAGTTGCCGGCTGCGCCGAGGTGGAGGTCCCGCAGGTCCTTCAGCAGGAGAAGACCTGGTTCCGGGCGGTGGCCGATGGCTTCGGCGGCTTTCTCCCGGATCGTCGGCACGAGCCCCGAAGTGGACTTCTGCGAGGGTCCGTCGAGGTCCAGGTCGTAGTGGCCGGCTGTTTCCTTCAGGCGGAGGCAGTGCTCGTTCGACCATGCGACCAGGTCCTTGGCAACGTGGTGGATCTCGTGCTCGGTGCTGTGGCGTTCGGCGACGACGACCAGTTCCTTGGCCAGTTGCCGCTCTCCGTGGTGCAGCGCCCGCAGGGTGAGGGTGATGCCGTTCACTGTGTGCCTCCGACGGTGTCGTCCCCGTACGTGCCGGTCGTCTCCATGACGTGGGCTGTGGCGCCGCCCTCGGTGGGGCGGACGCTGCCCGGGCGGGAGGGCGCCGACGCGGTGGTCGTGGGCGCCGGCGCGGGGCGCCCCGAACTCTTCTCGACAAGGGTGACCGCGGCTGCGGCCGTCTTGAACAACGGCTGCTTGGACACCGGGTCCCAGTCGGTGATCGTCGTCTCGTTCGCCGCGCGCGGCGGGGTCCTGTCGTCCGGCCCCGAACCGGACGCCGTGTCCCAGTAGCCGTAGTGGAAGGGAACGAACAACAGGCCGGACCGGATGTCGGTGATCCTCAGCCGCCCCCGCAGGGCGCCACGCGGACTGGTGACCTCCACGAGATCGCCCTCGCCGAGTCCCTGGGCCTCCGCGTCGGAGGAGGAGATCTCCACCCATACGTCGGGCGCCGCGGCGTTCAGCTGGGGCGCCCGGCCGGTCTTGGTGCGGGTGTGGAAGTGGTACAGGGTGCGTCCGGTCGTCAGCTGGAACGGATAGTCCTCGCTCGGCGCCTCGTGCGGCGGGAGGTACTCGGCGGCCTTGAGCATCGCCCTGCCGTCCGGATTGAGAGAGCGGTACTCGACCGCCGTGACGGACGCACCGGTGACGAGGTCCTTGCCATAGGTTTCGCACACGTCGGGATGCGCCCAGGCGATGCCGTCGGTGTACAGGCGGTCGGTCCCCTTCGGCGCTTGCTCGTTGCACGGCCACTGGATGCCGCTGCCTCCCCGCAGCATGCCGTAGGTGAGGCCCGTGTAGTCGCACGGCCGGCCGGCGCTGCAGCGCTTCCACGCCTCGAACGCGGACTCCGGGTCGTGCCAGGGGATCAGCGGTGCGCCGTCCTTGTCCCGGAAGTCCATCCGCCGGGCGTAGTCGAGGAAGATGTCCAGGTCCGGCCTCGCCTCTCCCGGCGGCTCTACGGCCTTGTCGGACAGGTGCACGGTGCGATCCGCGTTCGTGAACGTGCCGGTCTTCTCACCCCACGTCGCCGCCGGCAGCACCACGTCCGCCAGTTGCGCCGTCTCCGTGAGGAACAGGTCCTGGGCGACGACGAACAGCCGTTCCTGGGACAGGATCGAACGGATTCGTGACAGCTCGGGCAGGGAGACGGCCGGATTGGTGCCGCTGATCCAGAGCATTCGGATCGAGCCCTGCTCGGCGTAACGGAACATCTGCATGGCATGGGTGGGCGGCGCGTAGTGCGGGATCGTCGAGGGTTCGACGTTCCACACCTTGGCGAGGTCGGCCACCTGCTCGTCGTTCTGCCAGTTCCGGAACCCGGGCAGGTCCCCGTTGGCGCCGCACTCCCGGGTGTTCTGCGCGGTGGGCTGTCCGTTCATCTGCAGCACCCCGGCACCGGGCCGCCCCAGCATGCCGCGCAGCAGGTGCAGGTTGTTGATCTGCACCGCGGCGGCCGTGGCCTGGTGGGACTGGTAGACCCCTTGCAGCACGGTGGACAGCAGCCTGTCGGCCGTGCCGAGCACCTCTGCGGCCTCCACGATCCGCGCCGCCGGGACGTCGCAGATGCGCGACGCCCACTCCGGTGTGCAGTCCTCGACCATCTTCGCCAGCTCTTCGAAACCGACGGCGTGGGCCGCGAGGTAGTCGTGGTCGATACGGCCGGTGCGGATGATCTCGTGGAGGAGCGCGTTGAGCAGGGCCACGTTGGTTCCGGCCCGCGGAGCCAGGTGCACGGTGGACGCGCGAGCGACCCGCGTGGGCCGCGGATCGACACACACCAGGCGCGGCGGATCGCCTCCCTCGAGCCGGTCGAGGATACGCATCCACTGCACGGGCTGAGTCTCGGCCAGATTATGACCGAACAACGCGATCACATCGGCGTGGTCGATGTCGTCGTACGTGCCGGGCTGGCCGTCGCAGCCGAAGGACTCCTTGAGCGCCTCTGCCGCCGTCGACGTACACAGACGGGTGTTGCCGTCCAGATGGTTGGTGCCGATACCGGCACGGGCCGCAACCGCCAGCGTGTAGTACTCCTCCAGGAACAACTGGCCCGAGGTGTAGAAACCGATCGACCCGGGACCGCGCTCCCGGAGCAGGTCACGCGAACGATCCGCCACCAGCGCCATCGCGGTGTCCCAGTCCGTCTCCACCAGCTGACCGTCACGACGGACCAGCGGCTTGGTCAGCCGGTCCGACGAGGCGTTGGCCTGCCAGCCGAACACGTCCTTCGGCCCCAGCCGGCCACGGTTGACACGGTCCACCACCCGGCCGCGCACCCCCACCATCCGGCCGTCCTTGACGGCGATGTCCATGGCATCACCGTCGGAATGCAGAATCGAGGCAGCCTGCACCCACCGCTCCACATCCTCGGACGCCACACCCGTCGCCAGATGGGTGT
The DNA here is from genome assembly GCA_003519485.1 of Streptomyces sp. GTDB lineage: Bacteria > Actinomycetota > Actinomycetes > Streptomycetales > Streptomycetaceae > Streptomyces. Next base: position 3,255 of record DOWQ01000154.1, read on the forward strand.
CCACCCGCGACGGCCACGCCTGACCCCGGGCGTAGGGAGTACGGCCACCCCACGGCTGCGCGATCCGGTCAACCGAAGTCTCCACACGTACCTCCCGGCCACCCCCTACGGCGCCCGTTGCACCGACCGCTCATCGGTACCCGCAACGGCCTTCTCCTAACGTCTCCGCATGTGTCCGCCGTGGCCCGGGGGGTTACCCGCCGGCGGGTAACCCCCCGGGGGGGTTACCCGCCGGCGGGCTGGGCGGCCAGCTCCCCGACGTCTTGCGCCACGAACGTCGGCCGCCTCATGCCCGCGGGGTACGTGGCCGCACCGCGGCCCAGCCACGCGGCGGTAAGACCGGCGCGCACAGCGCCGTCGACATCCCACGGATGGACCGCGACCAGAAGGGCGTCCCGCGCTTCCACGCCGGGCCGCGCCACGGCGTAGGCTGTTCCCGCTGCTCGCCGCGGCCTGTACGCCCGAGACGCTGGACGAGCTGGGCGACAAGATCCGCACCGCGAAGAAAACCGCCCCCACCCGCCAGCACCCCTCCGCGCCGGACACCCCGCCGGGCGAACACGCGCGCCGCAGCCGCGAGTGCGTAGGGAATGACTCCGGTGCCCGTGTACGTCACGGCCCTGGCGACGGCTACGGCGGGAGCGGGCCCGATGACCCACTGACCACTCCTGGAGCTCCTGGTCGGCGGGGACCGGGGCACCCCGTCCATGCGACGCGAGCACGGCCAGCACCACGAAGGCCGCCGCGCACCTTGCCGCGACCGACAGTGCCGGCCGGGCCGCGCGCCATCGGTTCACGAGGAGATCAGGAGCGGCCTCAGAGGGGTCGCTGTCAGCCGTCGCGCCAGCGCTTCGGAGCGCGAACGCAGGGCCAGCGCGAGGAGCAGGGCGACCACCGCGCCGACCAAAAGGCCCGCAGCGACGTCGTGCGGGTAGTGGGCGCCGACCCATACCCGGGAGGCCGCCATCGCGAGCGCGGCCACGACGGCGAGCGCGCCCAGCCTGCGCGAGATGAACAGCAGCGCCACGGCTGCCGCGGCGGCGAGTGCGGTGTGGTTGCTGGGGAAGGACCAGTCGCCCATCGCCGGGCACCCCTTCAGGGTCGCCGCGTGGAGGCTCTGGCAGGGGCGGTCCTCGCGGACGAGCGCCTTGACGACGTCATTGGCGACGAAAGCCAGCATGACCAGCACCGGGGCGGCCAGCGCCATCACCACGGCCGGCCCTCCCTGTCGTCGGGCGCGCCACCATCCCACGAGCATCAGGACGGCGAACACGGCCAGCCCGTAGCTCGACCACGCGGAGACGATGCTGTCGAGCCAGCCTGGTGAGTCCTGGGCCTGGCCGATTACGTCGCGGTAGACGCCACCGTCGATGGAGGAGCCGTCGAAGGCGGGATTCATCCGTGTACTCCGTCCTTGCCCGTGTGCCTTGCCGCCCGTGCACGCTTGAATTCCAAGCCGAGCGGGATGAGGGAGATGACGACGATGACCGCGATGAGGGGCAGCAGGTAGCGGTCCACGTCCGGGACGGACGAGCCGAGCGCGTATCCGGCGAGGACCAGCCCCTGGGTCCATAGGAGTCCGCCGACGACCTGCCAGAGGGTGAAGGTGCGGGCGCTCACGCCCAGGGCGCCGGCCATGGGGTTGAGGACGGTGCGCACGACCGGGACGAAGCGGGCCAGGACGATCGCCTTCGCATGACCGTAGCGGTCCAGCAGCTCTTCCGCGCGCAGTGCGCCTCGCTGGAGCTTTTCCGGGCGGTGGCGGGCGAGCAGGGCACCGCCGACCTTGCGGCCGATCAGGTAGCCGCACTCAGCGCCGGTCAGGGCACCGAGCGCCGCTGCCAGAAGCGTCAGCGGCAGAGACAGCGTCAGCCGTCCCGTTGAGGTGGACGTGCACAGAAGGCCGGCGGTGAAGAGCAGGGAGTCGCCGGGCAAGAAGAACCCGACCAGCAGGCCCGTCTCCGCGAACAGCACCACGGCGATCCCGAGAACGCCGAACGCGGACAGTAGCGACTGCGCATCGAGGACATTCACCGCCAGCGAGGAGCCTGCGAGAATGGAGGCGGCCATAGGCGCGGGCCCCTTTCGTCATGGACAGTGGGAGCGGCAGACGCGACACCCCCACCGACTACAGTAAAGTAGACGGTCTACTGAACTGTAGACGATCCTGGCAGGAGGAGCGTTCCATGTCGGAGGGCAATGCCGACCGGCAGCCGGCGGGCCAGCTGGAGGCCGACGTGATGGCGACCCTGTGGGCCGCGGGAACGCCGCTGACCCCCGGCAAGGTGCAGCAGGGCCTGAGCAGGCCGCTGGCGCGCACCACGGTGACGACGATCCTCACCCGCCTGCACGCCAAGGGCGTCGTCAGCAGGGAGCGCTCGGGACGCGGTTATGCGTACACGCCCCTCCAGGACGCCCACGGCCTGGCCGCCCGGCGCATGCACCACGAACTCGAAGACGACTCCAGCCGGGCCATCGTGCTCGCCCGGTTCGTGGACCAGCTCAGCACCGACGACGAGATCCTCCTGCGGACCCTCCTCGCCGACGGCTCCTCATGATCGCTCTCCTCCTCATCCCCGTACTCCTGCCCTTCTGCGCGCCGCTACTGGCCCGCCCCACCACCCGTCACCTCGCCCCCGCGGCAGCGCTCTGGACCCTGACGCTGACCGCCCTGGTGCTGGCATCCTGCTCCGTCGCCGCGCTCGGGGCTCTCCTGCTGAGCGGCTCGCTGAGACTGCCGCCGGTCGCGGGGCTGGCCGAACTGATCCACCCGCTCCACGCAGCGCCCAACGTCATCGCGCTGGCGCTGGCAGCCCTGTCCTCGGGGGCACTCGCTGTCAGCGTGTGGGCGCTCATCAGGTCGGCCGCGCGGCAGATCTCCGCGTTCCGCGGCGCCGCGATGCAGGCCGACGCCCAGCACACGGCGGGAGATCTCTGCATCATCGACACCCCACGCCCGGACGCCTACGCACTGCCCGGGCGCCCGAGCCGCATCGTCGTCACCACTGGCATGCTCCGCAGCCTGTCCGCCCCGGAACGCGAAGCGCTCTTCGCCCACGAACGGGCCCACCTCAGCGGCCGGCACCACTACTTCCTCGCCGCCGCCGAACTCGCAGCGCACTGCCATCCCGGCCTGCGCCCCTTGCGGACAGCCATCCAGCTGGCCGCCGAACGGGCAGCCGACGAAACCGCCGCCGACAAGACCGGGAACCGGCGCCTCACCGCCCAGGCCATCGGCCACGCGGCACTGGCCACCCGCGCCTCCCTCACGAACCGGCCCACCGTCACACCTGCCGCAACCTCCGGCCCCGTGCCGCAACGCGTGGCGGCACTCCTCAGCGCACCGGCAAGGCACCGACACTCCATCGCCCTCGCGAGCGCGGCGCTACTCCTGACCGCCTGCGGATCCCTGCTGGGCGCAGGAGCCGGAGCCATCAGCCTCCACCAGAGCGTCGAGATCGCCCAGGGCGAAGCCTCCGGCCCCTGAGCCCGCACCTCCCGGGGCCGACAGCTCACACCCACGCCCACCCGAGGAGCGCCTCACACTGCATACCGCCGACGCATGGTCCATCGCCGAGCCCGCGAAGAGTCCCGAAAGCAGCACTGCAGCCCCGGGCAGACAGCGCCGCCCGGTAACGGTTCGCGACCAGACCTTTTTCGTACGCCGACCCGTCAGATATGCAGCACAATCCAGCCTCACGGCGGAGTCGGCCCCACAACGAGCGTGGGACCGGCCCGGACCTACCAACTGGCGTTCCACATAAGCCATTTCACCGACGTCGTGGAATTCACAGACTGAAGCGGAACTCCACCACGTCGCCGTCCTGCATGAGGTAGTCCTTGCCCTCCATGCGGGCCTTGCCCTTGGCGCGGGCCTCCGGGATCGAGCCGCATTCCAGCAGGTCCTCGTAGGAGACGATCTCGGCCTTGATGAAGCCCTTCTGGAAGTCGGTGTGGATCACACCGGCCGCCTCGGGCGCCGTCGCGCCCTTCTTGATCGTCCAGGCGCGGGCCTCCTTCGGACCGGCCGTGAGGTAGGTCTGCAGGCCGAGGGTCTGGAAGCCGACGTGGGCGAGCCTGGTGAGGCCGGGCTCCTCCTGGCCCATGGCCTGGAGCAGCTCGAGGGCCTCCTCGTCGTCCAGCTCGATCAGCTCGGACTCGATCTTGGCGTTCAGGAAGATCGCCTCGGCCGGGGCGACCAGGGCGCGCTGCTCGTCCTTGTACGCCTCGTCGACCAGCTCGTCCTCGTCCACGTTGAAGACATAGAGGAAGGGCTTGATCGTGAGCAGGTGCAGCTCGTGGAGGAGCTTGCCCTGCTCGGTCTCCTTGGTGATGCCGGCCGCGAAGAGCGGAGTGCCCTCCTCCAGGATCTTCTGGGCCGCCTCGGCCGCCGCGGCGACGAGGGCCTTCTCCTTCTGGAGGCGGGACTCCTTCGCGAGCCGCGGGAGCGCCTTCTCGATCGACTGGAGGTCGGCGAGGATCAGCTCGGTGTTGATCGTCTCGATGTCGCCCTTGGGCGAGACCTTGCCCTCGACATGGACGACGTTCTCGTCGTGGAAAGCCCGGATGACCTGGCAGATCGCATCGGACTCTCGGATGTTCGCGAGGAACTTGTTGCCCAGCCCCTCCCCCTCGGAGGCGCCGCGCACGATGCCTGCGATGTCGACGAAATCGACCGTCGCGGGGAGCTTCCGCTGGGAGCCGAAGATCTCGGCGAGCTTGTCCAGCCGCGGGTCGGGGACGCCCACGACGCCGACGTTCGGCTCGATGGTGGCGAACGGGTAGTTGGCCGCCAGCACGTCGTTCTTGGTCAGGGCGTTGAAAAGGGTTGATTTGCCGACATTCGGCAGACCGACGATTCCGATCGTGAGCGACACGTGGCGACATCCCGGAGCGGTGGGTTTTCGAGTGGACGGGCCCCTGCACGGGACCGGCCATCCAGTCTACGGGGCGGCGCGCCGTAGCCCGTGCGGGCCGATGATCGTTCGAACATACGGCCAAGGCGGTGGCAACCGCGTGTCCAAGCCGGGATTCCGTACGTCCCGCGACCTACGTTGGACCGGTGGAGCAACCCAGCACGCGCACCAACCAGCGCACACCGCACAGGTCCGCCCCGCTGCCCCGCCCCGCGTGCGGCGGCCCGGCGGCCGCACCCGGCCGCCCGTCC
>DOWQ01000276.1 GCA_003519485.1 Streptomyces sp.
GCGCCGTGCGGCTTGACGTAGGCGACGCGCGAGCCGGCGGCGCGCGCGAAGACGTCGAGCGCACCGATCTGGTAGGCGATCTCGTCGGCGAGCTCCCGGGCGGGCACGTCCATGGCACGGCGGCCGAAGCCCGCCAGATCGCGGTACGAGACCTGGGCGCCGATCCGTACGCCGCGCTCGGCGGCCAGCGCGCACACGCGGCGCATGNNAAGCCGCAGGCGACGTTGGCGCTGGTGACGACGGACAGCAGCGCGTCGTCGTCGGTCAGGGCCCAGCGGCCGAAGCCCTCGCCGAGGTCGGCGTTGAGATCGATGACGGGCGCGGGCGCGGGCCCGGGTGCCGGTGCGGTCATGTGTCGTTCTTCCCCATGGTGTCGAGGAGCATCTGCTGCGCGTCGGTGAGGTAGCCGTCCAACTCGGCCTCGGCATGGTGCAGCGCGCCGCGTTGGATGAGCTCGGTCAGCCGGCGGTTGCGGGGCAGGAACGGTTCGTGGAACCGCTTCGGTGACGGCATCGCGAGGAACGCCAACCGCAGTTCGGCAAGCAGGCGGTTGAGGTATTCGTCGATGCGGGGGCTGCCGGCGAGCCCGCCCAGCACCCGGTGGAAGCGCAGATCGGCGGTGCCGACGGCGGCCCAGTCCCCAGCCCGGGCGGCGGCCTCGCCGCCGGAGACGGCGCCCGCGAGCGCTCCCAGCCGTTCCGGTGGCGCGGTGGGCGCGGCGCGCAGCCCGGCGATCTCCAGGGCGCGCCGGACCGTGTAGATGTCGGTGACGTCGTCGGGGCCGAGCACCCGGACGTAGACCCCGCGGTTGATCTCGTGCACGACCAACCGGCCGTGCGCCAGCAGCCGGAAGGCCTCGCGGAGGGTGTTGCGCGAGACGCCGAGCGCCGCGCCGAGGGCCTCCTCGGAGAGTCGCGTGCCGGGCGGCAGGGCTCCCTCGGCTATGCGGTCCCGCAGGACGTCGGCCACGCGCTGTGCCGTACTGCCGCGGCCGACGCGCGCGCGGTCGGCGACGAGCGGGCCGAAGAGATCGCCGGGCGCGGTGCTTGAGCTGGTGCCGTCCATGGGGCCCCCGGGGCGAGCGAATAGGGTCTTGTGGAATTGTTGAACAACAGCTTAGCCTCCTCGACGTCGTTCTCCACCGTCCGGGTGAGGGCGGAACACGGAAGGCAGCTGCATGATCGTTCTCATCGGCGTCCTCGTGGTGATCGTCGGATTCGCCACGAAGCGCAACCCCCTCCTGGTGGTGGGCGTCGCCGGGATCGCGACCGGCCTGCTCGGCGGGCTGTCGCCGCGCGAGGTGCTCGCCGCGTTCGGTGAGGGCTTCGCGTCCAGCCGCGCGGTGACGATCTTCGCGATCACCCTCCCGGTGATCGGACTGCTCGAGCGCTACGGCCTCCAGGAGCAGGCCCGCACGGTGATCTCCCGCTTCGCCAAGCTCACCACCGGCCGCTTCCTCACCCTCTACCTCGGACTGCGCCAGCTCACCGCCGCCCTCGGGCTGAACAGCCTCGGCGGCCCTGCCCAGACCGTGCGGCCGCTGGTGGCGCCGATGGCCGAGGGAGCGGCGGAGAAGCGGTACGGACCGCTCCCGGAGAGGGCGCGCGAGAAGGTCAGGTCGTACTCCTCCAGCGCCGACACCGTCGGGCTGTTCTTCGGCGAGGACTGCTTTCTCGCCGTCGGATCGATCCTGCTGATCACCGGCTTCGTCAACACCACCTACGACCAGCAACTCGAACCGCTGCAACTCGCCCTGTGGGCGATACCGACCGCCCTGTGCGCCTTCCTCATCCACGGGGCACGGATGCTGCGGCTCGACCGCTCGCTCGCCCGCGAACTCGCGGCCCCGGGCGGCGACCGGGTCCGTACCGCCGCCGAGGAGGCCACCAAGTGATCAAGGCCGAGTGGTTCTACTGGCTCGTCGGCGCCGTCTTCCTGGTGATGGCCGCCCAGATGCTGCGCGACCACAGTAACCCCAAGCGCGCCGGCACCGCGGGCTTCTGGGGTCTGCTCGGCGCCGGCTTCGTCTACAGCAGCTGGGTGGTGAACGGCACCGCGCCCGCCGAGCCGCTCGGCGTCGCCGTACTTGCGATGGTCTGCATGGCCGGCTTCGGCTTCACGGGCCGCGGCGCGGTGCAGACGACAACAGCCGCGCAGCGCACGGCCTCCGCCGCCCGGCTCGGCAATAAGCTGTTCGTCCCCGCGCTGACCATCCCGGTCGTCGCGATGGTGTGCGCCGTGCTCGTCAAGCACGTGCACATCGGCGGGCAGCCGCTGCTCCAGGAGGGCAGCGAGACGATCCTCGGCCTCGGCATCGGCGCCGTCGCCGCCCTGGCGCTGGGCATGGTCCTGCTGGGCGAGCGCAGCGTGGCCGTGCCCCTGCACGCCGGCCGGTCGATGCTCGAGGCCATGGGCTGGGCCCTGCTGCTGCCCCAGCTCCTGGCGACGCTCGGCTCGATCTTCCAGGCGTCCGGCGTCGGCGAGCAGGTCGGCAGGATCACCTCAGCGGTCCTCCCGGCGGGGATGATCCACGTGGCCGTCGTCGTCTACTGCGTCGGCATGGCCCTGTTCACCATCGTCATGGGCAACGCCTTCGCGGCCTTTCCCGTGATGACGGCCGCCATCGGCTGGCCCGTCCTCATCGAACAGGGCGGCGGCAACCCGCCGGCCGTCCTCGCCATGGGCATGTTGGCCGGCTTCTGCGGGACTCTGTGCACTCCGATGGCCGCCAACTTCAACATCGTGCCCGCCGCGCTCCTCGAACTGAAGGACCAGTACGGACCCATCAAGGCGCAGATTCCCACGGCCGGGGCGCTGCTGGTCTGCAATGTCGTCCTCATCTCCGCCTTCGCCTTCTAGCTCCGTTCTTCGCGGGTGACTCGTTCAGGTCTCTGGCCAAGCGGGGTTGGGTGGGTTCCAGG
>DOWQ01000282.1:0-162 GCA_003519485.1 Streptomyces sp.
TCCCGGGCGGCCCGCCGGACGCAGCGGACCGGCGTGCCGACGACCGCGCGGAGGCCCGCCATTCCGCGGCGCCGGTCGGCCGTAGGTCCGTACGTCCGTACGCCGACGTCCGTGTCGGCCTCAGCCGCCCAGCAGCGGCCCCGCCTCGCTCAGCGTCTTCGC
>DOWQ01000282.1:240-542 GCA_003519485.1 Streptomyces sp.
AGCAGCCCCGCGGCCTGCGCCGCCGCGCCCAGGGCGACGAGTTCGGAGGCGGCGGGCACCAGCACCGGCCGGCCGGACAGCCGGCGCACGGTCTCCCGCCACGCGACCCCGCGCGCGCCGCCGCCGATGAGCAGGATCGGCGCCTGTGGGTCGGCGTCCGCGTCCAGCACCCGGTCCAGCGCGGCCAGCAGCGCGTACACGGCTCCGTCGTACGCGGCCTGGAGGACCTGCCCGGCCGTCGTGTCGTGCCGCAGGCCGTGCAGCAGCCCCGAGGCGTACGGCAGGTTCGGCGTCCGCTCGCC
>DOWQ01000282.1:651-3027 GCA_003519485.1 Streptomyces sp.
TTGAGCGTGCAGGCCAGCGGCAGCCAGTCGCCGCGGGCGTCGGCGAACCCGGAGACCGTGCCGGTCGGGTCGGCCGGCCGGCGCCCGGACACCGCGTACACGGTGCCGGACGTGCCGAGGCTGAGCACCGGGCGTCCGGGCCGCAGCCCGAGGCCGAGCGCGGCGGCCATGTTGTCGCCGGTGCCGGCGGCCACCACCGCACCGGGGGACAGCGACAGCCCGTCGATCCCCGGCCGTACGGTGCCGGCGGCCGTCCCGGGCGGCACGACCTCCGGCAGCAGTCCGGGGGCGAGGCCGACGAGCCCGAGGATCTCCTCGTCGTACGCACCGGCCGGCCCGGAAACGGAGCCGGAACCCGAGCCGGACCCGGGACCCGGGCCGGCACCGGAGCCCGAACCGGGCCCGGCCGCGGCTCCGCCGCTCCACCAGCCGGTTCCGGACGCGTCCCCCCGGTCCGTGGTGCCGTGCCCGGTGAGGCGTTCCGTCAGGTAGTCGTGCGGCAGCCGTACGGCCGCCGTCCGCGCGGCCGCCGACGGTTCGTTCTCCCGCAGCCAGGCCCACTTGGTGACGGTGAAGGCGGGAGCGGGGACGGAACCGGTGCGCTCGGCCCACGCGGCCGGCCCGCCCAGCTGTTCGACGAGCCGGTCCCGCTGCGGGGCCGACCGCACGTCGTTCCACAGCAGCGCGGGCCGTACGGGGCGGCCCGTGCTGTCGAGCGTGACCAGCCCGTGCTGCTGGCCGCCGACCGAGACGGCCGTGGCCCGCCGCGCGGCGTCCCCGCACTGGCGGAGCGCCTCGCACAGCGCGTCCCACCACTCCTCCGGGGCGCTCTCCCGGCCCCCCGTCCCGCCGGTCACCCGGTGCGGCGCCTGTCCGCGCGCGACGACCTCGCCGGTGCCTGCGTCGACGACCAGTGCCTTCGTGGACTGCGTGGAGCTGTCCACGCCCACGACGAGCGGTCCGCCGGCGGACGGCTGTCCTCCCGTTGCTGTCATCGCGCGATCCCTTCCTCGGATACAGATCTCGGTTCTCGGTGCGGTTCCACTGCCTCGTTTCCCGGTCCGGGTCGCTCCCGCTCTTCCCAGTTCCGTTCCGGCATACTAATTTGTAAAGGGCCATGACGAAATAGCGAGGGAGCGGCAATGAGCTACCAGCCCACACCGGACGACAAATTCAGCTTCGGCCTGTGGACCGTAGGCTGGCAGGGACGGGACCCGTTCGGTGACGCGACGCGGGCCCCGCTCGACCCGGCGGAGTCGGTGCGCCGGCTCGCGGACCTCGGCGCGTACGGCGTGACGTTCCACGACGACGACCTGATCCCCTTCGGCGCGTCGGAGTCCGAGCGCGAATCGCACATCAAGCGCTTCCGGCAGGCGCTCGACGCCACCGGGCTCGTGGTGCCGATGGCGACCACCAACCTCTTCACGCACCCCGTCTTCAAGGACGGCGCCTTCACGGCCAACGACCGGGACGTGCGCCGCTACGCGCTGCGCAAGACGATCCGGAACATCGACCTGGCCGCCGAGATGGGCGCGAAGACGTACGTCGCGTGGGGCGGGCGCGAGGGCGCGGAGTCCGGTGCGGCCAAGGACGTGCGCGCTGCCCTGGACCGCATGAAGGAAGCGTTCGACCTGCTCGCCGAGTACGTCACGGAGAAGGGCTACGACCTCCGGTTCGCCATCGAGCCGAAGCCGAACGAGCCGCGCGGCGACATTCTGCTGCCCACGGTCGGACACGCGCTGGCCTTCATCGAAAGGCTGGAGCGGCCGGAGATGTTCGGGGTCAACCCCGAGGTCGGGCACGAGCAGATGGCCGGGCTCAACGTCCCGCACGGCATCGCGCAGGCGCTGTGGGCAGGGAAGCTCTTCCACATCGACCTCAACGGCCAGTCCGGCATCAAGTACGACCAGGACCTCCGCTTCGGCGGCGGTGACCTGCGCGCCGCCTTCTGGCTCGTCGACCTGCTGGAGACGGCCGGCTACGCGGGGCCGCGGCACTTCGACTTCAAGCCGCCGCGCACCGAGGACTACGACGGGGTGTGGGAGTCGGCGGTCGGCTGCATGCGCAACTATCTGATCCTCAAGGAGCGGGCCGCGGCGTTCCGCGCGGACCCGGTCGTCCATGAGGCGTTGCGGGCCTCGCGGCTGGACGAGCTGGCGCGGACGACCCTGGGCGAGGGGGAGACGCTCGCCGGGCTGCTGGCCGACCGGTCGGCGTTCGAGTCGTTCGATGTCGAGGCTGCGGGAAAGCGCGGCATGGCGTTCGAACGGCTCGACCAGCTGGCGATGGACCACCTGCTGGCCGCCCGCGGCTGATCCGGGGGAGCGGGAGCCGGGGGCCGGGAGGCCGGAAGCCCGGGCGCCGGCGCGGGGCGGC
>DOWQ01000793.1:0-4522 GCA_003519485.1 Streptomyces sp.
CGCGGGCGGGCAGCAGTCGGTGCTCGTACCGGGACATCCCCGAGATGTCCCGGTACGAGCACCGACGCGGCCCGTGCGTCCGCGCCCGGCGCCGCCGGATTCGGACCGCGCGGAGGTGGCGGTTCCGCGCGCGGGGCCGCCGCACTCAGCGGCGCGGCGACCCGGTGATCACGCGCCGCCATCCCGTCCGGCCGCGGGGCCGGCGTACCGGGCGGCGAGCCTCGCCAGAGTCACGGCCGCGACCAGCAGGCCGAAGTCGCGCAGCGCGACGTCGAAGTAGTCCGGGATGGTCACGAGGTTGAGGATGATGCCGGCCAGCCAGCCGGCGACCAGCCAGCCGCCGAACCGCGGTGCCAGTGCGACGGCGACACCCGCGACGATCTCGATCGCGCCGACGGCGTACATGGCCTGCTGGGCGGTGCCGGGGACGATGTCGTTGAGCCACGGCGCGAGGTAGACCGGCCAGTCGACGAGCAGGTTGGCGAACTTGTCGAGGCCGAACAGGATCGGGGCCACGGTGAAGACCGTCCGCAGCAGGAAGAAAGCCTGGTAGCCGGGGTCCGAGAGGGCGGCCGTCCGGGCTGCTGACGCGTCGGTCCTGGTTGCGGTCATGGCAACCTCCTTCTTCTATAATCAATGGACTTTAATCATAGAGCTGGGCTCATTCTTACGTCAATGCGGGTTGGTTTTACACTTGTGGGGTGGACCAGTCCAAAGATTCGGATATCTCCGCCGTCGCCGCGCTCGATGAGCCCACTCGCCGACGGCTGTACGAGCACGTGGTGAGCAGGCCGGGCGCGGTCAGCCGCGACGAGGCGGCCGAGGCTCTGGGGCTGGCGCGGCAGACCGCCGCCTTCCATCTGGACCGGCTGGCCGAGGAGAAGCTCCTCGACGTCGTGTACGAGCGGCGCAGCGGGCGCACCGGCCCCGGCGCGGGGCGGCCCGCCAAGCTCTACAAGCGCTCCGGGCAGCAGGTCAGCGTCAGCTTTCCGGAGCGCCGTTACGACCTGGCCGGGCGGTTGCTCGCCCAGGCCCTGGAGGAGTCCGAGGCCACCGGCGAGCCACCGCGCGCCGTCCTGCACCGGAAGGCCCACGAGCTGGGCGAGCAACTGGGCGGGACGGGCGGCGTGTCCGTGGCCGACCTCCTGGAGCGGTACGGCTACGAGCCGCGGTCCGACGGCGACGCCCTCGTGCTCGTCAACTGCCCGTTCCACTCACTGTCCCGCGAGCACACCGAGACGGTCTGCGGCATGAATCTCCACCTGCTGCGCGGGCTCCTCGACGGCCTGCACGACACCGGATACCACGCCCGCCTCGCCCCGATGCCCGGCCACTGCTGCGTCCGCCTGGAACCGGACGCCTGACCGAGACCGCCGCCTCGGGAGCACGGGAGAACGCGGGAGTGCGGGAGCAGGGGTGCGGCGTCACGGGCTCGCGGCACGTACGGCGCGGCGCCTGCCGCCGCCGTATTACGGCAGCAGCGATTCGTCCAGGTGTTCCCGCACATGGCTCAGCACCATGGGCCGGTCCGTGCCGGGCAGCCCGACGACCAGGTTGGTGCCGAAGCCGTCCAGCAGCGCGCGGGTGCGGGTCGCGAAGCGGTCGGCGTCGACCGCGCGCAGCGTGCCGCGGGACGCGCCCTCGGCGAGCAGCGCCACCAGGTCGCGGTGCCACGCCAGTTCGAGCTCGAGCTGACGGGCCCGGACGTCCTCGTCGGCGCTCTGCGAGCGGTTCCACACCTCGAGCCACAGCGTCCAGCGCGGGTCGCGGTGCCCGTCGGGGAGGTAGAGATCCACGAACGCGTCCAGCTTCTCGCGCACCGGGACCGTACGGGACAGCGCGGCCCGGCGCTCGGCGCCCAGTTGTTCCTCGCTCCACTGCAGGGTCTGCAGCAGCAGTTCGTCCTTGCTGCCGAAGTAGTACAGGAGGTGGCCGCTGCTCATGCCGACCTCGCGGCCGAGACCGGCCATGGTCAGCCGGGCGAGTCCGTGCTCCGCGATCGTCTCCATGGCCGTGGCGAGGACCTGTTCGCGCGGCGGCGCGACCCGCCGCCGGGACGCGCCGGCGGAATCCGGTGACGCCGGACCGGTCGGCACCGCAGCTCCCTCACTCTGGCTCATCCTGCCTTCCGCGCCCTTTCTGGCCTGCCGCGCCCGGGTCCACCGCGGGCTGCTGCTGGGTTGTGCAGTGGATGCCGCCGCCCGCCGCGAATATCGTACGGGCGTCGACCAGCGTCACCGTTCGTTCGGGGAACAGCCGGCGGAAGATTCCGGCGTTGTGCTCGTCCATCGGGTCGTTGAAGCCGCACAGCACGACGCCGCCGTTGCACAGGTAGTGGTTGACGTAGGAGTAGTCGACGATCTCGCCGTCCGCCTCGGTGACCGTCGGCGCGGGCAGTTCGACGACCTCCAGTGCCCGGCCGCGCGCGTCGGTCGCGGCGCGCAGCAGCTGCACGGTCTCCCGGCACACCTCGTGGTCGGGGTGCGAGGGATCCGGCTGGGTGTGCGCGACGACCAGGCCCGGCCCGGCGAAGGCGGCGACGATGTCGACATGGCCCCGGGTGCCGAACCGGTCGTAGTCCCGGGTCAGCCCGCGCGGCAGCCAGATGGCCTTGGTGGTGCCGAGGTGCGCGTGCAGTTCCGCCTCGACCTGCTCGCGGGTCCAGCCGGGGTTGCGGTCCGGGCCGAGCTGGACCGTCTCGGTGAGCAGCACCGTGCCCTCGCCGTCGACGTGGATGCCGCCGCCTTCGTTGACGAGCGGGGAGGCGTAGCGGCGGGCGCCGGCCTGGCCGGCGACGAACTCGCCGATCCGCCGGTCCAGCTCCCAGGTGGCCCACTCCTGGGCGCCCCAGCCGTTGAACACCCAGTCCGCGGCGGCGAGCCGGCCGCGCCCGGTGAGGAAGGTGGGACCGGTGTCCCGCATCCAGGCGTCGTCGAGCGGTGCGACGACGATGTCGATGTCGGGGCCGAGCAGCCGCCGGGCTCCGCGCGTCTGGCCGGGGCCGGCGACCACCGTGACCGGCTCGAAGCGGCGCACCGCCCGGGCGACCGCCGACCAGGCCCGGCGGGCCTCGGCCAGCCGCTCGCCGCCCTCCGCGCCGAACGTCGGGTTCGGGCCGGGCCAGGCCATCCACGTACGGTCGTGCGGCGCCCACTCCGGGGGCATCCGGAATCCGTCGGCGGCTGGGGTGGAGCTCATGCGGTGGTGTCCACTTCGGTGAGAGGTCGGTCGTGGTGCGGAACGGTTCGTCTTCGCGGCGGCCGGCCGGGAGCCCCGACGGGCCGGGGCATGAGCCGGGCCGCGCGCACCGTGACGGCCCGGGGGAGAGGGGCGGTCAGAGGAAGTAGAGGCGGTTCAGCGGCACCTGGTCGGCCGGGTCGGAGCGCATCGGGACACCGTCGAGGGTCACCAGTCCGGTACGGCCGTCCACCTGGACGCTGCCCGTCCGGGAGTTGCGGACGAGGTCGGCCGGTCCGATGTCGCGGGTGCCGCGCACCGCGACCCGCCGGCGCCGGGTCGGCAGCGAGTCGAACGCGGCGCGGGGCGACCCGGCCGCCGCGGCGGCGGCGCTGACGAAGGCGACGGACAGATCGGCGGCGGTCGCGCCGTGCCCGCCGAACAGCGGTCCCATCACCAGCGGTTCGCAGGCGTCCGTGGCGGCGTTGGGGTCGCCGGTCACGCCGTGGGCGGGGAAGCCGGACTTGAGCACCAACTGCGGCTTGGCGCCGAAGAAGCGCGGCTCCCACAGCACGATGTCGGCCATCTTGCCGGTCTCGATCGAGCCGATCTCATGGGCGAGGCCGTGTGCGATCGCGGGGTTGATGGTCAGTTTGGCGATGTACCGGCGGACCCGTTCGTTGTCGTCGTGCGGCCCGTCGCCCTCCAAGGGGCCGAACTCGGCCTTCATCTTCCCGGCCATGGCGACGGTGCGGCGCACCGTCTCCCCGGCCCGCCCCATGCCCTGGGCGTCGGAGGAGGTGATACCGATCGCGCCCAGGTCGTGCAGCACGTCCTCGGCGCCCATCGTCCCCTCGCGGATCCGGTCCCGCGCCATGGCCGCGTCGCCCGGGAGGTCCGTCTTGAGGTCGTGGACCGAGACGATCATGCGGTAGTGCTCGGCTACGGCATCCCGGCCGAAGGGCAGGGTCGGATTGGTGGAGGAGCCGATGACGTTCGGCACGCCCGCCATCTTCAGGACGTTCGGCACGTGTCCGCCGCCGCAGCCCTCGATGTGGAAGGCGTGGATGGTGCGGCCGTCCAGCACCCGCAGGGTGTCCTCGACCGAGAGGCATTCGTTGAGGCCGTCGCTGTGCAGCGCGACCTGGACGTCGTGCTCCTCGGCGACGCACAGCGCGGTGTCCAGGGCTCGGGTGTGCGCGCCCATGTCCTCGTGCACCTTGAGGCCGGACGCCCCGCCCTCGGCCAGCGCCTCCACCAGCGGGGCCGGGTCCGAGGAGGAACCGCGGGCGAGGAAGCCGATGTTGACCGGCCAGGCGTCGAAGGCGTTGAAGGCGTGGCGCAG
>DOWQ01000793.1:4535-4711 GCA_003519485.1 Streptomyces sp.
TTCACGCCGACGCCCCACACCGGGCCGAACTCCTGGCCGATGACCGTGGTCACGCCGGAGGCGAGCGAGGCCTCCATGATCCGGGGCGAGAGCAGATGGACGTGGGTGTCCACGGCACCGGCGGTGGCGATGAGCCCCTCGCCGGAGACGATGGAGGTGCCGGTGCCGACGACGAC
>DOWQ01000793.1:4731-5326 GCA_003519485.1 Streptomyces sp.
ACCAGCACGTTGCTGATGACGACATCGCAGGTCTCGCGGACCGCGGCGGCCTTCAGGTGCAGGCCGTCGCGCGCCGTCTTGCCGAAGCCGGCGAGGAACTCGTCGCCCGGCTTCTGGGCATCGGACTCGACGCGGACCACGAGCCCGGAGTCCCCCAGGACCACCCGGTCCCCGGCGCGGGGCCCGTGCACGGCCGCGTAGTCGCGGGGGCCGGTGGTGGCGCTGCCGGTCATGAGCTCTCCTCCTCGTCCGCCGGTTCGGTTACGGGTTGCGCGCCGAGGTAACCGCAGGCGGCGGCGCGGCGCAGCGCCTCCGCGCGGGCGCCGGGCGCGTCCAGCGGGCCGTCGACGAGCCCGGCGAAGCCGATGGCTATCCGGTCGCCGCCGATCGGCAGCAGCCCGACCCCGACCTCGGCGCCGCTGTCGAAGCGCACCGAGGACCCGGCCGGTACGGCCAACCGCATGCCGTACGCCGCCGCCCGGTCGAACTCCAGCCGCGGGTTCGCCTCGAAGAAGTGGAAGTGGGAGGTGACGCTGACGGGAACGGACGCCGTGTTCGTCACGGTCAGCCGGACGGCCGGCTCGGGCTCGGGCAC
>DOWQ01000509.1 GCA_003519485.1 Streptomyces sp.
CGCCCGGCTCCTCGTGCTGTACGGCCTGACGGAAGCGTCACCCACCATCACCTCCACCTCGCCGGACGACCCCGTCGCGGTGGCTGCGGACACGGTGGGCCGGCCCCTCCCCCACACCGAGGTGCGGATCGTCGACACGGTCTCCGGCCTGCCGGTCGGCCACGGCCTGACGGGGGAGCTCCAGACGCGCGGCTATCTCGTGATGCGCGGCTATCTCGGCCTCCAGGACGCCACATCCTCGACGATCGACAGCGACGGCTGGCTGTCCACCGGGGACTTGGCGACCATGGCCGGCGACGGCTCCGTCAGCATCGTCGGCCGGCTCAAGGACGTGATCATCCGGGGCGGGGAGAACCTCTACCCCGTCGAGATCGAGAATGAGATCCGCCGTCACCCGGACATCCTCGAGGCCTGTGTCATCGGCGTCCCGGATCCCTTCTTCGGCGAAGAGGCGCACGCGGCCGTTCAGCTGCGACCGGGGACGACCCTCTCCGCACAGGAGCTGGAGGACTTCCTCCGGGAGCGGGTGACGCACCAGAAGATCCCCCGCTACGTCACCGCCGTCGACAGCTATCCGCAGACCGCGTCCGGCAAGATCCAGCGCTTCCTGCTCCGCGAGCAGCTCACCCGAAAGCACGAGGGCATCGCGTGACCGTGACCGCACCATCGTTCGCACTGTCGCAGGAGCACGAGACGCTCCGTCAGGTCGTACGGGACTTCGCCGACAAGGCCGTCGCCCCGCGCGCGGCGGAGATCGACGAGGAGGACGAATTCCCCGCGGACGTCTACCGAGCGGTGGTCAAGGCGGACCTGCACGCGGTGCATCTGCCCGAACAGTACGGCGGGGCGGGCGGGGATTCGCTCGCGGCCGCCCTGGTGATGGAGGAGTTGGCCCGTGCCTCCGCCGCGGTCTCCTCGTTCCCGTCGTCCAACATGCTCGGCACCATTCCGCTGCTGCTGTCCGGCGGCCAGGACATCCGGGGCCGCTACCTCCCGCCCGTGGCCGGCGGGCAGTCGCTGTTCACCTTCGCGCTGTCCGAGCCCGAGGCGGGCAGCGATGTCGCGGCCATGAGCACCAGGGCGCGGCGGACCGCGGACGGCTGGGTGCTGGACGGCGTGAAACGGTGGATCACCCTCGCCGGTGTCGCCGACCGCTGCACGACGTTCGCGGTGACCGATCCGGACGCCGGGACGCGCGGCGTGACCGCGTTCGTGGTGCACGGCGACGATCCCGGGGTTTCCTTCGGCGCCCCGGAACGCAAGATGGGTCTGCACGGTTCCCCCACCCGCGAGGTCTACCTCGACAACGTCCACATCCCCGGCGACCGGATCGTCGGCAGCCCCGGGGAGGGCCTGCGCATCGCGTTCGCCACCCTCGACCGCACCCGTATCGACGTCGCCGCCCAGGCGGTGGGCATCGCCCAGGGCGCGCTGGACCACGCCCTCGGCTACGTACAGGAGCGCCGGCAGTTCAACCGCCCGGTCGCCGACTTCCAGGGCGTGCAGTTCATGCTCGCGGAGATGGGGATGCGGGTGGAGGCCGCACGGCAGCTCACCTACGCCGCGGCGGGCAGGGCCGACCGCGGCGATGCCGAGCTGACCTACTTCGGGGCTGCGGCCAAGTGCTTCGCCTCGGACACGGCGATGCAGGTCACCACCGACGCCGTCCAGCTCCTCGGCGGATACGGCTACACCCGCGACTACCCGGTCGAACGGATGATGCGAGACGCCAAGATCACACAGATCTACGAGGGCACCAATCAGATCCAGCGCCAGATCATGGCAAAGGCACTGCTGCGCCGCGGTTAGGACGCTTCGCCGTCCGAGGTGGCCGGAAGGCCGTCATGCCGTCCCATGACGGCCTGGACCCGATCCCGTAAGATGGCGATCTTCGGCTCGCGCAGGCTGCCGGAGTCCCCGGGAGCGAACCGCGATGACGAGCCACGACCCGCCTCCCGCCCGGCTTCGCCTGGACGCCGCGCTGGACCACCTGGCCACCACCTTCCGCGGGGCGACCGCCCACCCCGACGAGCACAACTGCTCCTGCCACTGGGGCAGCTCCGAAGAACTCGCGCAGCTCAAGGTGGCGGACACCGAGTTGGGCCCGGACCTCCTGCGTCGCACCTGGCGGGCCGTCGACTGGCGTGACCACGCGTCCGTGCTGCGCCGGATCCTGCCCCAGTTCGCCAGGGGCCTCGTCAACGGCCTCCTCGAGTCCGTCTTCGACGTGGAGGAAGCGGGCCGCTCGTTCGCCCGTGGCCGCTGGCAGCAGTGGCCCGCCGGGCAGGCAGACGCGGTCGGGGGCTTCCTGCAGGCCTGGTGGGCCCACACACTCACCGATCCGGACCCCGTCCTGCCCGCGTACCACGTCCTCGCGCTGAGCGCCGAGGCCTCCGCAACGCTGAGCCCGTGGCTCCGCACCTGGGAAACGTTGACCGGCCCCGCGGCAGACCGGCACCTGGCCGAAGCGGCGGCACAGTGGGAGTACAAGCTGCTCGGTGACCTGCTCCCCTGGGACGCTTGGGAGCACGAGGACGAGATGCGCGCCGAGCTGACTGCCTGGCTGGTCCGCCATGCTCCGGCCCGGCTCCGTGCCGTCGGCGCATCGGAGGAACTGCTCAACCGGGTACGGCTGCTCGGCCTCACCGGTCCCGACCGGTGGGACGACCCGCATTGGCCCGGTCACCGCTACTGATCCACCGCACCGCGCGTTGCTCCTGTCCGCGCACCGGGGCGGATACGGCGGAACGACGTTCACAGGACACGGCGCGGTGGTCACCTGCCTGCGCATGAGGCGGGGACCACCGTGCCGCTGGGCCGTCCCGTCAGGCGTCGCCGTTGATGTGGAAGGTGACCGTCTCCACCGACGAGGCCAGGCCGAGCGCGCGCAGGTCGCGCGTGTCGATACGGCCGTCGTGGTCGGCGTCGGGCACCACATCGGGCGCGTCGTCGTATACGCCGTTGTCGTCGAGGTCCTCGACCACCGCCACCCGCAGCGTGGATTCCGTGTCCTGTCCGAATCCGGGCGCGCCGACGATCCAGTTGTCGAGGATCTCGGTGGAGCGCTCGGTCCGGTCGCCGATGCCGGTGGTGTTGAACAGGTCGGCCAGGTTCGTGCCCGGACCGGAGAAGGCCTTGGTCGTGGAGGCGAGCACGACGAGCCCGGGCAGCCGGTCGTCGTTCCCCGGCGCGAAGCTGCCCGGGAACGGAGCGGTGTCGGCGTGC
>DOWQ01000603.1 GCA_003519485.1 Streptomyces sp.
GCGGTCGCCGGGTCGGCCGCGCTGCTCGGCCGGGCGGGCCTGGGGCTCGGCGCGCTGCTGGTCGTCCTGCTCGGCAACCCGCTCTCCGGCGTGACATCGGCACCACAGTTGCTGCCGGAACCGGCCGGCGCGATCGGCCAACTGCTGCCGCCCGGCGCGGGAGGCGCCCTGCTCCGCTCGGTCTCGTTCTTCGACGGCAGCGGCGCGGGCATGCCCGCCCTGGTCCTCGCCGTCTGGACGGTGCTGGGCCTGGCCGCCGTCCTGCTCGGATCGCTGCGCACGGCCCGTACCGCCGGCGAAACGCGGGCGGAGCGGCGGCCCGTACCGGTGGGCTGATCCTCCGGCGGCCATCGCCGGCCCGACAACCGGCTGCACGCCCTCCGCTGTAGCGGATGGAGGGCGTGCAGTCCTTTTTCGTTCCGATGCACCGCTGTGCGGAACATGCTGTCCGGTCATCGCTCTTGACGCGCGCCACTCGAGTCCATGAGCATCATGTGCGCGTCAATACGCTCCCGGCTCGGCAACCCCCCACCCCTGCATCGGAGCTCATCCGTGACACCCAAGAACCGCCTGCGCAGCGCTGCCGTCGCGGCCGCCGCCTGCACCGTACTCACCACCGCTCTGCTCGGCACCGCCGACGGCGCACAGTCCGCCGCCGCCCCCGACATATCCGTCGAACAGGTCAAGACCCACCTGGGCGAACTCCAGTCCATCGCCGAGGCCAACGGCGGCAACCGCGCCCACGGGCGGCCCGGCTACCAGGCCTCCATCGAGTACATCCGAGCCAAGCTGGACGCCGCCGGATTCACCACCGCCGTCCAGGAGTTCGAGCACAACGGCACCACCGGCTACAACCTGATCGCCGACTGGCCCGCCGGCGGCGGCAGCGGCGAGGCCGTGATGGCCGGGGCGCATCTGGACTCGACCACCTCCGGGCCCGGCATCAACGACAACGGCACGGGCTCGGCCGGGATACTCGAAGTCGCGCTGGCCGTGGCCGAGGCGGATCTCCAGCCGACCCAGCACCTGCGGTTCGCCTGGTGGGGAGCCGAGGAGCTCGGCCTGGTCGGCTCGGGGCACTACGTCGACGAACTCCCCGCCGACCAGCGCTCGCAGATCGGGGCCTACCTCAACTTCGACATGATCGGCTCGCCGAATCCGGGCTACTTCGTCTACGACGACGACCCGGCGCTGGAGAAGGTCTTCAAGGACTGGTTCACCGCGAAGGACATCGGCACCGAGATCGAGACCGAGGGCGACGGGCGCTCCGACCACGCCAACTTCAAGGCCGCCGACATCCCGGTCGGCGGCCTGTTCACCGGGGCGAGCCGGGAGAAGACGGCCGCGCAGGCCGAGATGTGGGGCGGCCAGGCGGGCGAGCCGTTCGACCCCTGCTACCACTCCGCCTGCGACACCACCTCGAACGTCGACGACACCGCGCTGGACCACAACAGCGACGCCATCGCGCACGCCGTGTGGGAGCTCAGCTCCTGACGCGCCGCACCTGACGCCACTCCCCCGACGCGAACGTCACTTCTCGCGGCCCGGACGCCGGTCACCGGTGTCCGGGCCGTTGTGCTCCGCCGCGGTGTGCTCCGCCGCGATGCCGAACCGGCGCCGTTCGCCCGCAGCGGACGACCCGGTCCGGAACCCCGACACCGTACTGATCACCCGCTCCTCCGCCGCCGCGTCCTCCTGCTCGAGTCGCTGCAGGTCAGCGGCCGAGACCAGGGCCACGAGCGGCTTGCCGTGCCGGGTCACGACGACGCGCTCGCCGCCGTACACGACACGGTTGATGAGCTCCGCCAGCTCCGCCCGGGCTTGCGTCACCGGAATCTCGTAGGACATGCTCCCCATCGTACGAGACGTACAGGTTGTACATTTTTTACAGAGAACCGAACAACAGCATGGGGAGCAGTCATGGAACGGCCGTCCGCCCGCTACGTCCTCCCGCAGTTCACCGAGCGCACCGCCACCAGGACGCGCACCCTGGATCCCTACTCCAAGCTGCTGGACGAGCGCATCGTCTTCCTCGGCACGCCGGTCGACGACGCCTCCTGCAACGACGTCGTCGCGCAGTTCATGCATCTCGAACACGCGGCGCCCGGCCAGGACATCTCCCTCTACATCAACTCCCCCGGCGGCTCGGTGACGGCGATGACCGCGATCCACGACACGATGCGGTTCGTCTCCTGCGACGTCGAGACCATCTGCCTGGGCCAGGCCGCCTCATCCGCGGCCGTACTGTTCGCCGCGGGCACCCCTGGCAAGCGGCTGATGCTCCCCGGTTCCCGGGTGCTGATCCACCAGCCGTCCCTCGCCGAGCCGGCCCGCGGCCAGGCCGACGACCTGGAGATCCAGGCGAACGAGCTTCTCCGGATGCGCGCACTGCTGGAGGAGTTGCTGGTACGGCACACCGGGCAGCCCGCCGAGCGCATCGCCGCCGACATCGAGCGCGACAAGATCTTCACCGCCGAGGAAGCCGTCGCCTACGGCCTCGCCGACCGGATCGTCGGCAGCCGCCGGCAGCCGGCCCCCGCTGCCGGCCGGAGCTGAGCCGGTGCCGCCGCCCGGACTGCCGCTGCCCGAACTGCCGCCGCTGCCCGCGCTGACCCGGGCCGAGGGCCGGCTCATCGACAGCTATCTGGAGGTACTGGACCTGCTCGGCCGGATCAATCCGGCCCGCAGCTCCGACACCTACGGCAGCCTGCGTGCCGCGCAGGCCCTCGTCACGAAGGCCACCGGCCTGCGCGACGCGCTGTCGCTGATGCACGAGCGCGGCGAGTCGCAGGTGCACACCGAGACGCTCGCGCGGGCGCTGCGGGTGCTGGACGGTGAGCGTCGCGCGGGCCGGGTCACCGTGCCGTCCGTCGACGTCGACTGACGGCCCGGCGGCGCACCGGCCGGCGCAACCGCCGAACGGGTTACCCCGATCGGCGTACGTATTCCCCGCCCTGACGGTGTGTCCCGCCGACCCCCGCGCGAGCCCGCGATGGACACCGGGACGGCCCCAGCACTGGCCTCCGGCCGCCCCGGCGTCGAGCTCCGGGCGGGCCGCGCACCCCGCTCCGCGATCGGCGGAAGGGTGACGAGTTTCGCATAACGCTGTTTCTGCACGAAATCGGGTGTGTTCGTGCGTCACGATCCGGGGGACGACAAGCCCCCGCCACCACGGCGGGGCGGTCCGGGCGGACGCCGAGTCCTGCCGCCGCTCCGGACGACAGGTCGACACCTATTGGACCGGCAGGAGTGGAGGCCCCGGGCAAGCCGGGTCCGGCCGGAGTCATCACGGCCGGACCCTAGGGGTGAAGCCGCAGCCGCGGCCGGGCATCTTCGTTCTGTCCGAACCCGACAGGTCATCCTTCACAGGCGGTTGACGAAGGGTTGCGCATGACCGCGCACGGACGTGTCCTGAAGCAGAACAGTCCCACGCTGATCTCCCGGGCCGGCGCCGTTTCGGCCCTCACCCTGGCCGCCGTCGGCGGCACGATGCTGACCCCCGGCGCCTCCGTCGAGGCCCACGCCGCACCGCACGCCGCCAAGGCGCTGAACGTCGCCGCGTCCAAGCAGGGCTCCCCGTACCGCTTCGGCGCCGCGGGCCCGCACCGCTTCGACTGCTCCGGCCTGACCCTCTATTCGTTCAAGCGAGCGGGGAAGAAGCTGCCCCGGACGGCCGCCGCCCAGTACAACGCCTCCCGCCATGTCCCGGCGTCCCAGCGCAAGCGCGGCGACCTCGTCTTCTTCCACTCCGGCGGAGGCGTCTACCACGTGGGCATCTACGCCGGGAAGGGCCGGATCTGGCACTCCCCCAAGAGCGGCTCCGTGGTGAAACTGGAAAGGATCTGGACGAACAGCGTCCGGTACGGCCGGGTGCGCTGAGCGACGCCGCCGGCCGCCGCGCCGTCAAGGGGCAGCCGGCGGTGATCCGGTGCTGCCGGTGCCGGCTGATGCTGTCAGTGCTGGCGGCCGGCAGCACCGCACACGCGCTCGCCCATCGCTCGGCTCGAGGCGGCTGGGCTCCCGCCGGTCAGCCCGGCGGAGCCGCCGACAGGATTACGCCGACCGCCCAGGAGATCTGTTCGTCCGTCAAGTCCGCCCTGGCCGTCAGCCGCAGCCTCGAGACGCCGTCGGGCACGGACGGCGGGCGGAAGCAGCCCGCCAGCAACCCGGCCGTACGGCAGTCCGCGGCCCAGCGCAACGCCGCCTCCGGTGACGGGGCGCGGACGGAGACGACCGCCGCGTCCGGCCGCACGGCGGCGAGCCCGGCATCCGTGAGCCGCCCGTGGAGCG
>DOWQ01000390.1 GCA_003519485.1 Streptomyces sp.
GCCGCCCAGGTCGGCCGGCTGGCCCGTGAAGCCGCGGTGGACGGCCGCCAGCTCGCGGGCCCCGGCCGGGTCCACGAACAGTCCGTCGGCCCGGCGCAGCGCGTCGTACCCGGTGGTGCCCGCGACCGGCCAGCCCGGCGGCAGCGGCTCACCACCCGTCAGGATCTTCTCCACGACCGTCCAGCAGCCGCCGGTCGCCTCGCCGAGTCGCCGCAGATACGCCTCCGGGTCGGCGAGCCCGTCGGGGTGGTCGATGCGCAGCCCCTCCACGACGCCCTCGCGCAGCAGCCGCAGCACGGTCTCGTGGGTGGCGGCGAAGACAGCCGGGTCCTGCACGCGCAGGCCGATCAGCTCGGAGATGGTGAAGAACCGCCGGTAGTTCAGCTCGGTACGGGCCAGCCGCCACCAGGCCGGCCGGTACCACTGGGCGTCCACGAGCTCGGGCAGCGGCAGCCGCTCGGTGCCCGGCCGGACGGGGAACAAGTGATCGAAATAGCGCAGCACGTATCCGCTGCCGGAGCCGCCGGCGCTGTCGATGGCGTGAGTGCTGTCGGTGCCGCTGGTGCCGCCCGCGCCGCCCGTACTGTCCCCGCCGTCGTCGCGTTCGAGCGTGAAGTGCTCCAGCTCGTCGCCCAGCCGGCCGCCGAGGACCGGCAGCAGCACCTGCCCGGGCCGCCCACCGGACTCCTCGGCCTGCCAGTCGATGTCGAACCAGCGTGCGTACGGCGAGTCCGGGCCGTCCCGCAGCACCGCCCACAGCGCCCGGTTCAGCCGCTCGGGCACCGGTACGGCCATGTGGTTCGGGACGATGTCCAGCACCAGCCCGAGCCCGTGCGACCGGGCGGTCGCCGCCAGCCGGCGCAGCCCCGTCTCGCCGCCCAGCTCGGCCCGTACCGCCGCGTGGTCGACGACGTCGTAGCCGTGGCCCGAGCCGGGCACGGCCTCCAGTACCGGGGACAGATGCAGATGGGACACCCCGAGCGAGGCGAGATACGGCACGGCCGCCTCGGCCGCCGCGAACGGGAAGTCCGGCTGCATCTGCAGCCGGTACGTCGAAGTCGGCACGGGACCGGTGGTGACGGCGCCGGGCGCCCCGGCGGACACGTCGGCGGGCGGCACGAGAGGCTCGGGCGTCATGGGAACAGATGTACCCGGATGCGCGGCTTTTGCGCCCGGCGAGCCGCGCATCCGGGCTAGCCGCAGGCGGAGCCGGCCACGGGCAGGGTCGGCACTCGCCGGGTCGGCACCGGGTCGGCACAGAGCTGAACCGAGCGGGTGCCCGGGCAGGCGGTGCATCCGGGGGCGGGCCCGGACCCTCCGGCCTCCCGGCCGTACCTTCCGGCCGGCGGCCGTTCCGGCCCTCCGTACCGGCCGGCCCGGCGTTCGTACCCGGGAGGCGGCCCAGCCGATCCGGTCAGCCCGGCCGCTGGAGCACCGTCAGGCTGCGGTCGATGAGCGTGAGCCGGTCGCCGGCCTTGACCTTCCGCCCGGTGCCCGGCTCGACGCCCTCGGAGCGTGCCGTGTCGACGACGACCTGCCACTGCCGGCCGTGGTTGACCGGCACCGTGAAGTCGAGCGTCCGGTCGCTCGCGTTGAACAGCAGCAGGAACGAGTCGTCCCTGATCCGCTCGCCGCGCGGGCCGGGCTCGGAGATCGCGCTGCCGTTGAGGAAGGCGGTGAGGGACTTGGCGTGGGCGGCCTGCCAGTCGCGCTGCGTCATCTCCCCGCCCTCCGGGGTGAACCAGGCGATGTCCGACAGCTCGTCGTGGGTGCCCTCGACCGGCCGACCGTGGAAGAAGCGGCGCCGCCGGAAAACGGGGTGATCGCGCCGCAGCCATACCATCGAACGGGTGAACTCCAGCAGCGCGCGGCCGGTCCCGTCCCGGGTGCTCACCGCGGCCGCGCCCGTATCCGCGTCCCGGCCGGCCCGGCTGTCACCGCTGTCGCCGCCGTCCGCGTCACGCCCGCCCGCGCCGCGGTTTCCCCCGGCTCCTCGGCCGCCCCGGGCTCCTCGGCCGTCCCGGCCGCTGTCCCGGCGGCCCCCGCTCCGGTCGCCGCCACCCGCCCCGTCGTCGTCGCGACTCGGCCAGTGCACCCAGGACAGCTCGTTGTCCTGGCAGTAGGCGTTGTTGTTGCCGTTCTGGGTACGGCCGAACTCGTCACCGTGGCTCAGCATCGGGACGCCCTGCGAGAGCATCAGCGTCGCGATGAAGTTCCGCTGCTGCCGGGCTCGTAGTGTCAGCACGCCCTGGTCGTCGGTCGGCCCCTCGGCGCCGCAGTTCCAGGACCGGTTGTGGGACTCGCCGTCGCGGTTGCCCTCGCCGTTCGCCTCGTTGTGCTTCTTGTTGTACGAGACCATGTCGCGCAGGGTGAAGCCGTCGTGGCAGGTGACGAAGTTGACCGAGGCGAGCGGCCGCCGGCCGTCGTCCTGGTAGAGGTCCGAGGAGCCGGTGAGCCGGGAGGCGAACTCGGCCAGCGTGCGCGGCTCGCCGCGCCACAGATCGCGGACGGTGTCCCGGTACATGCCGTTCCACTCGGTCCACAGGGGCGGGAAATTGCCGACCTGGTAGCCGCCCTCGCCCACGTCCCACGGCTCGGCGATCAGCTTCACCTGGCTGACGACCGGGTCCTGCTGCACCAGGTCGAAGAACGAGGAGAGCCGGTCGACCTCGTGGAACTGGCGGGCCAGGGTCGCGGCGAGATCGAAGCGGAAGCCGTCGACCCGCATCTCCGTCACCCAGTAGCGCAACGAGTCCATGATCAGCTGGAGGACGTGCGGGCTGCGCATCAGCAGCGAGTTTCCGGTGCCGGTGGTGTCCATGTAGTAGCGCTGGTCCTCGGACAGCCGGTAGTAGGAGGCGTTGTCGAGCCCCCGGAAGGACAGCGTCGGGCCCAGGTGGTTCCCCTCGGCCGTGTGGTTGTAGACGACGTCGAGGATGACCTCGATGCCCGCCTGGTGCAGCGCCCGGACCGCCGACTTGAACTCCAGCACCTGCTGGCCCCGGTCGCCCCAGGAGGCGTACGCGTTGTGCGGGGCGAAGAAGCCGATGGTGTTGTAGCCCCAGTAGTTGGCGAGGCCCACATCGACCAGCCGGTGGTCGTTGACGAACTGGTGTACGGGCATCAGCTCGAGCGCCGTCACGCCCAGCTCGGTGAGGTGTTCGATCACCGCGGGGTGCGCCAGCGCCGCGTACGTCCCGCGCAGCTCCTCCGGCAGTGCCGGGTGCAGCATCGTGAGGCCCTTCACATGGGCCTCGTAGAGCACGGTGCGGTGGTAGTCCGTGCGCGGCGGCCGGTCGTCGCCCCAGTCGAAGTAGGGGTTGATCACGACCGACGTCATGGTGTGCGGCGCCGAGTCCAGGTCGTTCCGCTCGCCGGGCTTGCCGAAGTGGTAGCCGTAGACGGCCTCGTTCCAGTCGATGCTGCCGCTCACGGCCTTGGCGTACGGGTCGAGCAGGAGTTTGGCCGAGTTGCACCGGTCGCCCGAGCTCGGCTCGTACGGGCCGTGGACCCGGAAGCCGTACCGCTGGCCCGGCATGATGCCCGGCAGATAGGCGTGCCGCACGAAGGCGTCGGACTCGCGGAGCTCCACCGCGGTCTCGGACCCGTCGTCGGGCAGCAGACACAGTTCGATTCTTCGGGCGGTCTCGGAGAACACCGCGAAGTTGGTCCCCGCGCCGTCGTACGTGGCGCCGAGCGGGTAAGCCTGTCCCGGCCAGACCTGCATGATGTCGACTCTTCCACTTCTGATCCGGGCTTCGCGGGAAGGCGAATCCCTGGCAGGACAGGAATTTTCGCCCAACCAGCGGTTTACTGCGGCACTTTCGTCGGATCGTCCTCGAAAGGGGGGCATCCTCCTACGGTTTCTCCTCGTCCTCCGGCCGGGGCTCACGCGCTCCCTATGCTGTTTTACAGGGGAATCAGGTGATAACAGGGCAAGCAAGGGTAATGACGCGCCGTTGTCCTCCAGGGGTGGGCCCCGCCCGCCCTTCCCGCACGGTTCCCCCAGGGGTTCCGGGTGCAGCGCCTCCCGCGCACGCAGTAGGCTCCGTTGATCGAAGACCCGGGGGCGGAAGGCGGTGCACAGGTGACGGGCGGGTTGGAGCTGCCACCTGGTGACAGCGGTCACGAGAGCGGCGCCGCGGAGGTCCCGCCCGGCGCGGTGTCGCTGGCCCGGCCGATGGAGATCGGTGCGGAACTGGACTGGGGTGCCGACGCCTGGAACGAGGTCCGCACCCGTGCCCGGCGGGCCGGGCGCGCCTATATATGGCTGAATCTCGTCGAACAGCGACTCCGCGCGGTCGTCGCCGCCGTGCTCCGTCCGATCTACGAACCCGTGCACGGCGACGAATGGGTGGTGGCCGCGGCCGGGCCGGCCGGACACGAGTGGGTGCAGCGCGCCGTCGCCGTACGCGAGGTCAGCCGGCGGAAGGGCTATCTGCTCGACCCGGCCGACGACAATGTCGTCAGCTTCCTCACCCTGCCGCAGCTGCGCGAGCTGATGGTGCAGCACTGGCCGTGCTTCGAGCCGTACCTCGACGACCGGCGCGACCTCGAACTGGCCCTCGACGAGCTGGAGGTGTCCCGGAACGTCGTCTCCCGGAACCGGGCCCTGTCCGAAGCCGTGCTGGCCCAGGCCGAGCGCGCCTCGGCCAAACTGCTCGACATCCTCGGCAGCGGCGCGGGCAGGCCGTCCGCCGACCGGCTGCCCGTCGACGCCGTCGAGGACCTGGTCGGCGACCGCTATGCCGACGTCGTCGGCGTGCACCCGGACCGGGTGCGGCTCCAGCGCCAGCTGCCCGCCGAGGACCTGTTCGGCGGTGCCCGCCGGCTCGACGGCATCGGGATCGGGCTGAACCTGCTGGTGCAGAACTACTCCGGACGGCGGCTGGTGCGTCTCGCGGAGGGCGGCTGCCGGGCCCGGCTGCTGTTCCTCAACCCGGCGAGCAGCGCGGTACGGCGCCGCGAGCGGGAACTGGGCCTCAAGAAGGGCGAGCTGAGCCGCTCCGTCGAGATGAACATCATGCACATGCGGCGGGTCCGGGACCGGCTGCGGGACAGTGCCGCCTTCCAGATCAACGTCTTCGACGAGACCCCCCGCTTCACCGCGTACGTCGTGAACGGCGACGGCCCGGACGGGATAGCCGTCGTGCAGTCGTATCTCCGCCGGGCGCGCGGTATGGAGGTGCCCGTGCTCGTACTGCGCGGCAGCCGGCGGGAGCCCGTGCAGAGCGGCGGCAAGGAGCGGGACAGCGGACTCTTCGACACCTACCGCGAGGAGTTCGAGAGCGTCTGGGCGGACTCCCGGCCCGTCTCCTGACGTCACCTGCCGTTGTCAGTGGCGGGTGGGAGGGTGGAGCACATCCGGGGGACGTACAGCAGCCGGGGGACGTACAACAGAAGGAGAGCCGTCATGGGGTGGCACGGTGAAGCGCTGATCGGCTTCGACCTGGAGACGACGGGCACGGACGTCGAGAGCGATCGCATCGTGACGGCGGCGCTCGCCGGGCTCGAGCCGGACGGCCGGCCCGCCGCCGCCCGGACGTGGCTGATCGACCCGGGCGTCCCGATCCCGGCGGAGGCGGCGGCCATACACGGCATCACCACCGCGCAGGCCAGGGAGCACGGCGCCCCCGCGGCGGCCGGTGTCGAGGGGATCGTGGAGGCCGTCGCCGAAATCCTGCGCTCCGGCCGCCCGCTGGCCATCATGAACGCCCGCTACGACCTCTCCCTGCTGGACCGGGAATGCCGGCGGCACGGCATCGCACCGCTCTCGGCGCGCCTCGGCCGGGCGCCCGGCCCGGTCGTCGACCCGCTCGTCCTGGACAAGCACGTCGACCGCTACCGAAAGGGCAAGCGGACCCTCCAAGCCCTCTGCGAGCACTACGGCGTGCCGCTGGTCGGTGCGCACGACGCCGGTGCCGACGCCCTCGCCGCGGCCCGGGTCGCCCGGTGCATCGGCCGGCGGCACGACACCGTCGGCGGGCTGGAGCCTGCCGCCCTGCACGACCTCCAGATCCGCGCGGCGGCGGATCAGGCCGCCTCCTTCCAGCGCTATCTGCGCCGCACCTCCGACCCACGGGCCCGGGTGGAACAGGCCTGGCCGCTGATACCTGCTCAGCGGGACGCCGCGGTGCCGGATGCCGCGGTGCCGGGGGCTCCCGCGCCTGCCGTGCCCGTTCGGTCCGACGCGCCCCTTCGGCCTGCTGCTCCCGGGCGGCCGACCGAGCACAGCGCCTGAGGGCACCGGACGGGCGGCTCGCCCGTCCACCGGCCCGACCGCTCAGAAGGGGTGCCAGCGGACCTCGGTGTCGCCGTCCCGGAGGGAGGCCACCCGGCGGCGGAACTCCGCCAGGGCCGCCGGGTTCCCCGGAGTGCTCTGGGCGACCCAGGCGCAGCTGGCCGTCTCGCGGGCGCCGCGCAGCACGGCGCAGCCGTCCCACTCCCGTACGTCCCAGCCGTAGACCTCGGTGAAGGCCGCGTACGACTCGGCCGGCAGTCCGTAGCGGTCCATGGACAGGGCCATGACGACCAGGTCGTGCTCACGCAGATCGCGCGAGAAGGTCTCCAGGTCGACGAGCACGGGGCCGTCCGGGCCGACGTGCACATTGCGCGGCAGCGCGTCGCCGTGGACGGGCCCGCGCGGGAGCCGCGGTACGAGGGTGGACGCCTCCTCGGCGAACCGGTCCCGGCGCTCCCGCAGAAAGCGGGCATCGGCCGGGTCGATCGCGTCCCCGGCGAGGCGCAGCCACCGCTCGACGCCGCCGAGCAGCTCCCGGCGCGGCAGCGGGAAGGGCGGCTCGGGCAGCGCGTGGATCAGCCGAAGCAGTCCGGCGAGGTCGGCGGCCCCGGCGGGG
>DOWQ01000491.1 GCA_003519485.1 Streptomyces sp.
CGAGGACCCCGAGAATCCGCCGGAATCCGCCGGAAACGGGGTGGGCCCTTCGACGGATGTCCGCGGCAGCTCCGCAGCGGACCTGCGGTCTCACTCGTCGATCATCAGTCCCTTGCGCAGCCGGACCAGGGTCCGGGACAACAGGCGCGAGACGTGCATCTGCGAGATGCCGAGCTCCTCGCCGATCTCGGACTGCGTCATATTGGCCACGAAACGGAGCGAGAGGATCTTGCGGTCGCGCGGCGGCAGCTCGGCGATCAGCGGCTTCAGGGACTCCACGTACTCGATCCCCTCCAGACCGTGGTCCTCGTAGCCCATGCGGTCCGCGAGCGCGCCCTCGCTGTCGTCCTCCTCGGGCTGGGCGTCCAGCGAGCTCGCGGTGTACGCGTTGCTCGCCGCCATGCCCTCGACGACCTCTTCACTGGTGATCTGCAGCCGCGTGGCGAGCTCGGTCACCGTGGGCGAGCGGTCGAGCTGCTGGGCGAGCTCGTCGCCGGCCTTGGCCAGGTCGAGCCGCAGCTCCTGCAGCCGCCGGGGGACGCGCACGGACCAGCTCGTGTCGCGGAAGAAGCGCTTGATCTCGCCGACGATGGTCGGCATTGCGAAGGTGGGGAATTCGACGCCCCGGCTGAGCTCGAAGCGGTCGATGGCCTTGATCAGGCCGATGGTGCCGACCTGGACGATGTCCTCCATGGGCTCGCTGCGCGAGCGGAACCGGGAGGCGGCGAACTTCACCAGGGCGAGGTTGAGCTCGACGAGCGTGTTGCGGACGTAGGCGTGCTCGTGCGTCCCTTCCTCGAGCCCTTCCAGACGTGCGAACAGCGTCTTGGAGAGGGTCCTTGCGTCCAGCGGCCCCACCTCGTCGTAGGGCGGCAGCTCCGGGAGGTCGTCGGTGAAGACCTCCGGGTGCTCTCCGCCGAGCTCCTGCTCGGACGCCGGGGGCGGGGTTGTCGACGTCGCGGTGGGTGCGATCTCATGGGAGTCGTACTCGGTGCGCGGTTCGTCGAGCCGGGGTGACATGGGGATCCTCCAACATTCTCGGCATATGGCTGCCGATGCCGGTATCTGCTCCTGCGGTGTGCGGCGCCTCCAAGCCGTCGTGCCGAACGTATCCCTTCTACCCCTACCCGTTTCCCCGTGGCGAAAGCAAGGCCGTGTTGTTGTGATATGTACCTTTCGAGGGGATGTTCGGCTACCGGATGCCGTATCGAAGGCGTAGGGTTCGGAGTTCCGTCGCTACTAACCGGAAGGGGTGCGCATGGACCGCGGGATGGTCGGCAGTACCAGCAAGGGCCGGCTCCATGTCGAGGTTCGCCACCACGGTCCGAGCGCGGTTCTGACGCCGGCGGGTGAGCTCGATCACCACACCGCCGAAGTGCTGCGTGAGCCGCTCGAGGAATGCGTGGAGCAGGGGCGTTCCCGGCTGGTCGTCGACTGCTCACAGCTGGAGTTCTGCGACTCCACCGGACTCAATGTGCTGCTCGGCGCCCGGCTGAAGGCCGAGGCCGCCGGAGGCGCCGTCCATCTGGCAGGGATGCTGCCGATGGTCGCGCGAGTATTCGAGATCACCGGCGCGGAAGCAGTGTTCACCGTGCACGACACCGTCGAAGAGGCGCTCGCCGGCTCCCCGACGGACTCCCCCACGGACTGACCCGACCACCGCCTGCGCTCCCCGGCCGTGACGTCAAACGTTACGCGCGTCACACCACCCATCTCCCAGAAGTGGGTGTTCTCCGGGAGCGGTCGGGCAGGAGACAGCTGAATCTGATGAAACTGGCGGGTATACGCAACCTGTCTATCGGCGAATCGGTGAGGTGAAGCGCTGATGAGCACCACTCGGCCGTACCCACCGGGTGACCGCGGCCCCGAGTCGGGAACCGCAGGTACTGCGCTCTCCCGGTTCGGCCAGGTGCGCAGACTGCACCTCCAGGGCGCCAGCGGCATCGTCCCGACCGCGCGCGACTTCACTCGCCAGGCTCTGTACGACTGGGGCTGGATGCCGGCTGCCACCGCAGACCAGCGGGCCGCGGCCGAGGATGTGCTGCTGGTCGTCTCCGAGCTCGTCACCAACGCCTGCCTGCACGCCGAGGGCCCCGAGGAGCTCCGGATCGGCCGCGCGGCGAAGGTGCTGCGGCTGGAGATCGTCGACCGCGGCGCGGGCTCGCCCGCGCCCCGCACCCCGCACCGCGCGGGGCGGCCCGGCGGCCATGGCATGTTCATCGTCCAGCGGCTCTGCCTGAACTGGGGCGTCGTCCGGAATGAGGACGGCGCCGGCAAGACGGTCTGGGCCGAACTGGCCGCCCCCGACTGACTTCCGCGGCCCCCGTACTCCGGCAGCCGCAGTCCCGTCCGCCGCTTCCGCGCACGCCTCCCCGGCGTGCGCTTCGTCTTTTTCGGCGTCGGGGCGCTGGTGTCCGCGGGCGGCCGTACGGGCTGTGCGGGCCGTACGTGCCCCCTCGCGCCACGGGGCGCGCGGTCCCCTCACGCGCTCTGGCGGTGCGTACGCGCCCTCCCAGGCCCGTGCCCGCGCAACAGGCCCCGGTGCGCGCCCCGGACGTCCGCAGGCGGCCCCAGGCGCCTTCCCCGCCTCCGCGTCACGTCCGCGTCCCCAGGACACAGCGCTCGATGCGGTCACCGCAGTCACGGCAGTCACCGCACGGGCAGGAGCCCGGGCCCCCGAGCGGGGTCCGGGCTCCTGCCGTGCCGTGCTGTTTCGTACTGTGCCGTGCCTGCGCTGCTCAGTGCCGCGCCGGGCACGGGCTGTCCCGGCGCGCTGCCGGGACGCCACCCGCTCAGGCGGCC
>DOWQ01000494.1:0-5948 GCA_003519485.1 Streptomyces sp.
CCGGCAGGGCCTGCACCGGTGGAGCACGGGGCGCCGGGGCCGGCGGGAATGCGTCCCGGCCGCGCCCGGTTGGCCGGGCAGAGAGATGTACGACGGCTGTCGTACGCCCGGGGCGACCCCCGGGCCCGGGGCCGAAGAAATAACGGGCGTACCCTGGTGTTCGCCGAAGAAACGAAGTCATAGGGAGCCTGACGTGTCCGCAGTCGCACCCGACGGCCGCAAAATGCTGCGCCTGGAGGTCCGGAACAGCCAGACCCCCATCGAGCGCAAGCCCGAGTGGATCAAGACCCGNNAGGGCCTGCACACCGTCTGCCAGGAGGCCGGCTGTCCGAACATCTACGAGTGCTGGGAGGACCGCGAGGCGACCTTCCTCATCGGCGGCGACCAGTGCACCCGGCGTTGTGACTTCTGCCAGATCGACACCGGCAAGCCCCAGGAGCTGGACCGGGACGAGCCACGCCGGGTGGCCGAGTCCGTGCAGACCATGGGTCTGAACTACGCGACCGTCACCGGCGTCGCGCGTGACGACCTGGACGACGGCGGCGCGTGGCTCTACGCGGAGACCGTCCGGCAGATCCACGGCCTGATGCCGGACGCCGGTGTCGAGCTGCTGATCCCGGACTTCAACGCGGTCCCCGAGCAGCTCGCCGAGGTCTTCTCCTCGCGCCCCGAGGTGCTCGGCCACAACGTCGAGACGGTGCCGCGGATCTTCAAGCGGATCCGACCCGGCTTCCGCTACGAGCGGTCCCTCGACGTCATCGCCCAGGCGCGGGCCGCCGGGCTGGTCACCAAGTCGAACCTCATCCTGGGCATGGGCGAGGAGCGCGAGGAGATCAGCCAGGCGCTGCACGACCTGCACGACGCCGGGTGCGAGCTCATCACGATCACCCAGTACCTGCGGCCCACCCCGCGGCACCACCCGGTGGAGCGCTGGGTCAAGCCGCAGGAGTTCGTGGAGCTCCAGGAGGAGGCCGAGGAGATCGGCTACGCCGGCGTCATGTCCGGCCCTCTGGTCCGTTCCTCCTACCGGGCCGGCCGGCTCTACAAGCAGGCCATGGAGCGGCGCGGCGAGGCCCCGGCGCGCGGTACCGCCGCCCAGGCTCAGGTGGCCCGCACCGCCTGAGCATTCCCTACCGCAAAGACGCGGCTCGTACGACCCCGCCCCCGGGCGGCCGTCCGTACGGGCCGCGTTGTCGTTTCAGAGGGTTTGACCGCGCGGCCATGCACTGGTAACACCATTGAGTGACAGTGTGTTCACGCACCGCATGCAGCCGGATGTGAGCTGCGTACGCACACTCGTACGAACTTGAACTTGCACCATCGCGGCGCCCCCGCGCCGTGCCGCTCCGCATCGCGCCCCCGCTCATGGGTCGCACACCCCCACGCCTCCTGTCCGTCCGTCCGAGGGGAACCGACACCATGCAGGCCGCTCCGATCCGCGCCACTCCGATCCCGTCCGTCGCCAGTGCCCTGCGCGCCGTCGAGGCCGTGCTGCTGTCCAGCGGCCAGCGCACGGCCCGCCGTAACGCCTGGACCGCGGTCCTGGAGGACCGTCGCCGGGCCAAGGACCGGGACGAGGCCGAGCATGTACTGGAGGCCGCGGCGTCCCGCACTCCGCAGGCCACGTAAACTCGGCCACATGGCGAGGAAGGAAACATCCGAGAACCCCGGGCGACTGAAGCAGATCGCCCTGACCTACAAGATGACCAAACGGGTCGACACCAAGGTCGGTCTTGTCGTCGCCGCTGTGGGAATTGTCACCTTCGGTGTCCTCCTCGCGGTCGGCTTCCTGATCGGTCACCCGATCTACGTGGGCGTCCTGGGCTTCCTGCTGGCGTTCCTCGCGATGGCGATCGTCTTCGGGCGACGGGCCGAGCGTGCGGCTTTCGGCCAGATGGAGGGCCAGCCCGGAGCGGCTGCCGCGGTCCTGGAGAATCTGAAGCGCGGCTGGTCGGTCACCCCCGCGGTGGCGATGAACCGCAGCCAGGACGTCATCCACCGGGCCGTCGGCAAGGCCGGCATCGTACTGGTGGCCGAGGGCAACCCGAACCGGCTCAGGGGCCTGCTGGCCGCTGAGAAGAAGAAGATGGCGCGCATCGTCACGGACGTCCCGGTGCACGACGTCGTGGTGGGCCATGACGAGGGCGAGGTGCCGCTGAAGAAGCTGCGCAGCCATCTGACGCGGCTGCCCCGGGTGCTCTCCGGCGCCGAGGTCACCACGGTCACCGACAGGCTCCGCGCGCTGGGCGACCTGATGAGCAACATGCCGCTCCCCAAGGGACCGATGCCGAAGGGCACCCGGATGCCCAAGGGCGGCAAGATGCGCTAGCCGCCGCGCGGCGCGCCTGCTTCCCCGCCCCGGATCACCGGGGCGGGAAGCTCGCGGGGCGACGTGAGACGTGAGACGTACGATTGGAACGCGGAACGGCCCGGGACTCAGCGGTCCCGGGCCGTTCGCGTGCCGCGGTGCCGTTCGCAGGCGCGCCCGGTACGGCTGCGCGGGTGTGCCGGACCGGCGGGGGCGACCCCACCCGCGCGGGCCGTCCCGTCAGATCCGTACCTGAACGGCGCGCGCGAGGCGGTCGTGCAGCCCGCGCCCGTCCCGGTCCCAGATCACCGCCGGGACGACGAGCACCAGCAGTAGGGTGCGCAGCACGACCCGTACGGCGGTCAGCCGGCTGCCGTCCTCGGCGACGACCCGCAGGCCGAGCAGGCGCTTGCCGGGCGTGCTGCCGACCGTGCCGACGGTGAGGACGGTCAGCAGGGCGAAGACGGCGAGGGCCCAGTTGTTCGCCGCCGGGACGTCACCGCCGGACAGCAGTCCGTAGGCGATCAGGACGCTCAGCGCCCAGTCGATGAAGAGCGCCCCGAAGCGGCGCCCCACCCCGGCGACGGAGCCGGGCCCCTCCTGGGGCAGGCCGAGCCGTTCGCCGCGGTATCCGAAATCCACACCCATGTCCTCGGCCGCCGCGCGGGGGCCCGAGATCCACGATCCGATTGCCTGCCTGTTGTCCACCCGTCCACGGTACTGCGGCCGCCTTCCGGGGCCGGGACCGCATACGGTCGTACGGTGCGGGGGCGGCCTCGCGGGGCCGCCGCGCCGGGCCGGGGACCGGCCGACCGGCCTATTTCGGCAGGCGCTGTGGACTGCGCGGTGGTTAACCTCGGCGAAACAAATGGGTCACGCTCGGGAAATCCCTCAAACCTATGGTCGAGACCGGCCATCGGATCGGCCGTGATCGAGGCAATCCCGCCCCCCCGGCGGCGGGCTAGGAGGAGTTGCATGTTCCAGAACGCCGACGACGCGAAGAAGTACATCGCGGACGAGGACGTCAAATTCATCGACGTCCGCTTCTGCGACCTGCCCGGCGTGATGCAGCACTTCACGATCCCGGCCAAGGCGTTCGACCCGGACGAGGAACTCGGCTTCGACGGCTCGTCGATCCGCGGCTTCCAGGCGATCCACGAGTCCGACATGGCGCTCCGCGCGGACCTCTCCACGGCCCGGGTCGACCCGTTCCGCCGGGACAAGACCGTCAACATCAACTTCTTCATCCACGACCCGATCACGGGCGAGCAGTACAGCCGTGACCCGCGGAACATCGCGAAGAAGGCCGAGGCCTACCTCGCCTCCACCGGCATCGCCGACACCGCGTTCTTCGGCCCCGAGGCCGAGTTCTACGTGTTCGACAGCGTCCGGTTCCAGACCAGCGCGAACGAGTCCTTCTACCACATCGACTCCGAGGCCGGCGCCTGGAACACCGGTGCGCTGGAGAACAACCGCGGCTACAAGGTCCGCTACAAGGGCGGCTACTTCCCGACCCCGCCGGTCGACCACTTCGCCGACCTGCGCGCGGAGATCTCCCTGGAGCTGGACGCGGCCGGCCTGCAGGTCGAGCGCCAGCACCACGAGGTCGGCACCGCCGGCCAGGCGGAGATCAACTACAAGTTCAACACGCTGCTCGCCGCGGCCGACGACCTGATGCTCTTCAAGTACATCGTGAAGAACGTCGCCTGGCGCAACGGCAAGACCGCGACCTTCATGCCGAAGCCGATCTTCGGTGACAACGGCTCGGGCATGCACGTCCACCAGTCGCTGTGGACGGGCGGTGAGCCGCTCTTCTACGACGAGCAGGGCTACGCCGGCCTCTCGGACATGGCGCGCTACTACATCGGCGGCATCCTGAAGCACGCCCCGTCGCTGCTCGCCTTCACCAACCCGACGGTGAACTCGTACCACCGCCTGGTGCCCGGCTTCGAGGCCCCGGTCAACCTGGTCTACTCGCAGCGCAACCGCTCGGCGGCCATGCGCATCCCGATCACGGGTTCGAACCCGAAGGCCAAGCGCATCGAGTTCCGCGCCCCGGACCCGTCCTCGAACCCCTACCTCGCCTTCTCCGCCCTCCTCCTCGCGGGCCTCGACGGCGTCAAGAACAAGATCGAGCCGGCCGAGCCGATCGACAAGGACCTCTACGAGCTCGCCCCCGACGAGCACGCGAATGTCGCCCAGGTGCCGACCTCCCTCCCGGCGGTCCTCGACGCCCTGGAGGCGGACCACGAGTACCTCCTCGCGGGCGGCGTCTTCACGGCCGACCTGATCGAGACCTGGATCGACTACAAGCGCACCCAGGAGATCGCCCCGATCGCCCTGCGGCCGCACCCGCACGAGTTCGAGATGTACTTCGACCTCTGATACATCGCACCCCGGGCCGGAGCGGATGTCCGCTCCCCCGGAACCGGCGGTGGGCCGTCGGCCGCGCACCCTTCGGGGTGACGCGGCCGGCGGCCCACCGCCCTTTATGGACCCTGAGGACCGGGCTACGCACGCCATCGGCCGTGGTCCGCCGGCCGGACGTGCTAATGCTGCGCCCGGGGGCCGGCGCCACCGAGCGCCGGTCGTCCGGCGGGTCAGCCGCGGCGGGCCGGCCTGTCGAAGCGCCAGTCCTCGGCCTTGAGCATGGGGATGATCCGGTCGACGGCCTCGACCGTCTGGCTGCGGTCGCCGCCGCCGTCGTGCAGGAGTACGACCGCTCCGGGTGTGATGCCCTCCTCCAGCCGGCGCACCAGCTCTTCGGTGCCCGGCGGCTCCCAGTCGGCGATGTCGAGACGCCAGCCCAGCGGCTGCATCCCCATCCCCGCCGCGACCTCCGGGGTCCCGCCCCAGCTGCCGTACGGAGCACGGAAGTAGCGGATCGGTACGCCCGGGGCCGCCCGGTGGATCGCGGCGCTGGTCTGCCGGAGGTCGGCGCGCACCCGGTCCGGCGTCCAGGTGCTCATGTCGTCGTGGCGCATGGTGTGGTTGCACAGGGTGTGGCCGCCCGCGACGATGGCGCGCACCAGCCCGGGGTTGGCTTCGACGTGCTCTCCCCAGAGGCAGAACGTCGCCTTGACGTGGTGCTCGCGCAGCACCGCCAGCAACCGTGGTGTGTCGACGGGGTTCGGGCCGTCGTCGAAGGTGAGTGCGACCGTGTTCCCGCCGTGCCGCGTCGAGTCGACGATGGCGCTGGTCGGCTGTCCCTCCTGGGACGCCTCCGCTGTCGCCACTGCGGTCAGGCAGAGGCCGGTGGAGAGCAGCAGGGGCATCAACAGGCGGCGGAGCCCGCGCGGGCGGGTCCGCGCCCGGGCCCCGTTCCGGAGGAGGGCCCGGGCGGCTCCGGTCCGGGGCGTGGTTCCGGGCGTGGTCCCGTTCGTTGTTCCGGTTGTTCCGGTTGTNNGCCTTCCGCCGGGTGTGGACACGCATGTAACGGCCGCGCTCGCACGCCTCCGGGCAGCCCGGGTCGCACGGCGGATGCCGGAAAGTTTCGTAAAAGCTTCCGGTCGAGCGGGGCAGACCCTAGAAACGGCCGTCAGCCGCGTCAACCACCGTCGGTGCTCCCTTCCGCCCGGTCCGCCGCTCCCGCCGGGCGTCCTGGTACGGCCCCGGGCCCGGGGACACGGCCGGACGAAGC
>DOWQ01000494.1:5957-6370 GCA_003519485.1 Streptomyces sp.
CCAACGGCACCCCGTCCGCACCACGGCCGCGACCTCGCTGAGCTGCGCGGACGTGCTTCTTTCCGGAACGCTCCCGGCGGTCGGCCGGAGAGGCGCAGCCGCCGGCCGCGGAGCCACCCGGGCCCGTTCGGCGGCGACCGGCCCGCGCCCCCGCGCGCACGCTCGTCGGATGCGGCGGCCGCATTTCCCGACGCACGTCTGATGACCTGCACGGACGCGCCGTGGCACGGTTCTGTCACCAGTCACCCGGTGGACATCGATGGGAGTACGGCGATGCGTTATCCGTACGACCCCGAACTGGCCGCCGCGCTCCCGATGATGCCCGAGGTCGACCTCTCCGACCTGGCCGCCGCCCGGACCGCGCAAGCGGAGCAGCTGGCCGTCCAGGTCGCCGCGGCGGACCCCGGCGGGGT
>DOWQ01000494.1:6428-6688 GCA_003519485.1 Streptomyces sp.
CC
The DNA here is from genome assembly GCA_003519485.1 of Streptomyces sp. Taxonomy (GTDB): domain Bacteria; phylum Actinomycetota; class Actinomycetes; order Streptomycetales; family Streptomycetaceae; genus Streptomyces. The sequence goes on from DOWQ01000494.1 coordinate 6,431, forward strand.
CGCTGCCCGCCGTCTACAGCATCCACGGCGGCGGCTTCGTCGTGGGTTCGCCGGAGGCCGATCACGACTGGAATCTGCGGCTCTGCCGGGAGGCGCGGGCGCTGGTCGTCTCGGTCGACTACCGGCTGGCACCGGAACACCGCTTTCCGGCGGGCCTGGAGGACTGCTACGCCGGGCTCTGCTGGCTGGCGGAGAACGCCGCCGCGCTCGGCGTGGCGGCGGACCGGGTAGCGCTCTGGGGCGACAGCGCGCGAGCCG
>DOWQ01000770.1 GCA_003519485.1 Streptomyces sp.
GTGCCCCGTAGTGCTCCGGGCCCCTCCGGCGGGCGGCTCGCCGACGGGCGCCGCGAACCCCCGTGGGTCGTCCGGCCCCCCGCCCGCCGGGCGCCGCGGGCCCGTAATCTGTCGCCCGAGCCCGATCAGGCGACAGACGAAGGCGAGGCGGCTCCCATGCCCGAGCGCGACCCGTTCCAGCCCGCGGAGCACGCCGAGGACGACGGCCTCTACGNNCGGCCGACGAGCCCGGCCGCCGGCGCATCGGGGTGCGCTACGGCTCCCGGGTGCTGGACGTCCCCACCGCGGCCGGCGCGCTCGGCTCCCCGCACGCCGACCTGCTGACGCAGCCGACCCTGGGCGGCCTGCTGGCCGCCGGGCGGCCCGTCTGGGAGGCGGTCCGCGCGGAGATCGCCACCTGGATCGGCTACCCGGCGATCGAGCCGTTCCTGCACCCGGTCGCCGGGGTGACCATGCACTTGCCGTTCGCGGTCGCGGACTACACCGACTTCTACGCCAGCGAGCACCACGCCACGAACGTCGGCCGCATCTTCCGGCCGGACGGCGACGCGCTCACCCCCAACTGGAAGCACCTCCCCATCGGATACCACGGCCGCGCCGGCACCGTCGTCGTCTCCGGCACCCCGGTCGCCCGCCCCAGCGGCCAGCGCAAGGCCGCGGCGGACCCCGCGCCGTCCTTCGGCCCGTCGCGGCGGCTGGACATCGAGGCCGAGGTGGGATTCGTCGTCGGCACCCCGTCCCGGCTCGGCGAGCCGGTGCCGCTGGCGGACTTCCGCGACCACGTCTTCGGGGTCTGCCTGGTCAACGACTGGTCCGCGCGGGACATCCAGGCGTGGGAGTACGTCCCGCTCGGCCCGTTCCTCGGCAAGTCCTTCGCCACCTCCGTGTCCGCCTGGATCACCCCGCTGGCGGCCCTGGACGCGGCCCGTACGGCGCCGCCCTCCCGCGACGAGCCGCTGCTGCCGTACCTCGACGACTCCGGCGCGGAGCCGGGCGGCCTGGACATCAAGATCTCGGTGGCGGTCAACGGGCACACCGTCTCGGAGCCGCCGTTCTCCACCATGTACTGGACGGCGGCCCAGCAGCTGGCCCATATGACCGTGAACGGCGCCGCGCTGCGGACGGGCGACCTCTTCGCCTCCGGCACGGTCAGCGGCCCCGAGCCGCACCAGCGCGGCTCGCTGCTCGAACTCACCTGGGCCGGGCGCGACCCGCTCGACCTGCCCGGCGGCAAGCGGACCTTCCTGGAGGACGGCGACGAGGTCACCCTCACCGCCTGGGCGCCCGGCCCGGACGGCACCCGGACCGGGCTCGGCGAGGTGAGGGGCCGCATCGTGCCCGCCGCCTGAGCCGCGGGGATGCGGGGATGCGGGCGAGCCCGCGCATCGCGTCGCGCCGTACGGGGCGACCGCGCACTGACACAGCAGTGCCGGCCCCCCGCACTCCACAAGCAGAACGGGCGCACCCACAGCGATGGGCCGCCGCCCCCGGCCGGGGAACGGCGGCCCATCGCTGTGGCCGTGGCGGGGGATGCGGACGGCGCGGCGCGCCGCCCGCGTCACCGCACGAAGACGCCAGCCTGGTTCGCCAGCTCCAGGAAGTACTGCGGCGCCACCCCGAGCAGCACGGTGATCGCGAGGCTGACCGCGATCGCGGTCGAGGTCAGGGCGCTGGGCACGGCGACCGTCGGGCCGTCGGCCTTCGGCTCGTTGAAGAACATCAGCACGATGACCCGGACGTAGAAGAACGCCGCGATGGCCGAGGAGAGCACACCGATCACGACGAGCACCCCGGCGCCGCCCTCCGCCGCGGCCTTGAAGACCGCGAACTTCCCGGTGAACCCGGAGGTCAGCGGGATGCCCGCGAAGGCCAGCAGGAACACCGCGAAGACCGCCGCGGTCAGCGGCGAACGGCGGCCGAGGCCGACCCATTTGGACAGGTGCGTGGCCTCGCCGCCCGCGTCGCGCACCAGCGTCACCACGGCGAACGCGCCGATCGTGACGAAGGAGTAGCCGAGCACGTAGAACAGGACCGAGGAGATCCCGGACGGCGTGGTCGCCACGACACCCGCCAGCACGAAGCCGGCGTGGGCGATCGAGGAGTAGGCCAGCAGGCGCTTCACATCGGTCTGGGTGATCGCCACGATCGCGCCGACCATCATCGTGATGATCACGATGCCCCACATCACCGGCCGCCAGTCCCAGCGCATCCCGGGCAGCAGGACGTACAGCAGCCGGAGCAGCGCGCCGAACGCCGCGGTCTTCGTCGCCGCCGCCATGAAGCCGGTGACGGGGGTCGGGGCGCCCTGGTAGACGTCCGGGATCCACATGTGGAACGGGACGGCGCCGACCTTGAAGAGCAGCCCCAGCAGCACCAGCGCGGAGCCGGTCAGCAGCAGCACGTCGTTGCCCATGGTGGCGGCGAGCGCCGGGTCGAGCTCCTGGACGTCGCCGGCCACGACATCGGCGATGCCGCCGTACGTGACCGTGCCCGCGTAGCCGTACAGCAGCGCGACGCCGAACAGCAGGAACGCCGAGGAGAAGGCGCCGAGCAGGAAGTACTTGACTGCCGCCTCCTGCGAGAGCATCCGCTGCCGGCGGGCGATCGCGCACAGGACGTACAGCGGCAGCGAGAAGACCTCGAGGGCGATGAACAGGGTCAGCAGGTCGTTGGCCGCCGGGAAGACGAGCATCCCGCCGACCGCGAACATCAGGATCGGGAAGACCTCGGTGGTGGTGAAACCCGCCTTCACCGCCGACTGTTCGCCCTTGCTGCCGGGGGTGGTGGCGGCCTGCGCGGCGAACGAGTCGACCCGTTTGCCGTGCGCCGCCGGGTCCAGCCGCCGCTCCGCGAAGGTGAAGACGGCGAGGAGCGCGGTCAGCAGGATGGTGCCCTGGAGGAACAGCGCCGGGCCGTCGACGGCGATCGCGCCCATGGCCGCGATCTGCGCCTCGGCCTTCGCGTGGCCCGTCGCCGCCAGTCCGACGACGGCGGCGAACGCGGCGCCCAGGCCGAGCACGCTCAGCAGCACCTGCGCGTAGTAGCGGCTGCGGCGCGGCAGGAACGCCTCCAGCAGGATGCCGATCACCGCGGCACCGAGCACGATGAGCACCGGCGCCAGTTGGGCGTACTCGATGTGCGGAGCCGGGATCTTGTCCGGCGCCTCGGCCGAAATCGTCCACAGCCTGTGGACGGTCGCCACGTGGCTCACTTCGCGGCCTCCAGGTCAATTGCCGGAACGTCGGGCTCGGGGTCCGTCTGCTGCACATCGGAGAGGCTGTGCTCGACAGCAGGGTTGATGATGTTCGTCAGCGGCTGCGGATAGACGCCGAGGAAGATCAGCACCGCGATCAGCGGGGCGGCCACCGCCATCTCCCGCAGCCGGAGGTCCGGCATCTTCGCCACCAGCGGCTTGACCGGGCCGGTCATGGTGCGCTGGTAGAGGATCAGGACGTACAGGGCGGCCAGCACGATGCCGATGGTCGCCACGACGCCGATCACCGGGTACCGGCTGAAGGTCCCGACCAGCACCAGGAATTCGCTGATGAACGGCGCGAGGCCGGGCAGCGAGAGGGTGGCCAGGCCGCCGACCAGGAAGGTGCCGGCCAGCACCGGGGCCACCTTCTGCACCCCGCCGTAGTCGGCGATGAGCCGCGAGCCCCGGCGCGAGATCAGGAAGCCCGCGACCAGCAGCAGCACGGCGGTGGAGATGCCGTGGTTGACCATGTAGAGGGTCGCCCCGCTCTGGCCCTGGCTGGTCATCGCGAAGATCCCCATGACGATGAAGCCGAAGTGGGAGATCGAGGCGTAGGCGATCAGCCGCTTGATGTCCCGCTGGCCGATCGCGAGCAGCGCCCCGTAGATGACGCTGATGACGGCCAGTACGAGGATCACCGGGGTCGCCCAGCTGCTGGCCTCGGGGAAGATCCCCAAGCAGAAGCGGAGCATCGCGAAGGTGCCGACCTTGTCCATGACCGCGGTGATCAGTACGGCCACCGGGGCCGTCGACTCGCCCATCGCGTTGGGCAGCCAGGTGTGCAGCGGCCACAGCGGCGCCTTGATCGCGAAGGCGAAGAAGAAGCCGAGGAAGAGCAGCCGCTCCGTGTTGGTCCCCATGGTCAGCTCGCCGGCGGCGCGGGCCTCGGTGATCTGCTGGAGCGAGAAGGTGCCGGCGCCGAGCTGGTCGGCGGTGACGACGTACAGCCCGATGACCGCGGCGAGCATGATCAGGCCGCCCGCCAGGTTGTAGAGGAGGAACTTCACCGCGGCGTAGCTGCGCTGCTTCGCGGTCTCCTCCTCGCCGTGCTCGCCGGCCCGGTCCCCGAAGCCGCCGATGAGGAAGTACATCGGGATGAGCATGGCTTCGAAGAGGATGTAGAAGAGGAAGACGTCGGTCGCGGCGAAGGAGAGGACCACCATCGCCTCGACCATCAGGATCAGCGCGAAGAAGCCCTGGGTGGGCCGCCAGCGCCGGTTCGGCCGGTTCTCGTCCGCCAGGACGTCGGCGTCGTGCCAGCCGGCCAGGATGATGAACGGGATCAGCAGCGCGGTGAGGCCCAGCAGGGCCGCCCCGATGCCGTCCACGCCGAGCTCGTAGCGGACACCGAAGTCGGCGATCCAGGCGTGCGACTCGGTGAGCTGGTAGCGGTCGCCGCCGGGCTCGAACCGTACGAGCACGACCGCGGCCAGCGCGAGCGTGACCAGCGAGACCGCCAGCGCCAGCCACTTGGCGACGGTGCGCCGCGCAGCGGGCACCGCCGCGGTGGCGATCGCCCCGACGGCGGGAACCGCGGCCACGGCCGTCAACAGGGGAAAGGACATATCAGACCGCCCTCATCAGCAGGGTCGCGGCGGCCAGGACCACCGCACCGCCGAACATCGAGACCGCGTAGGAGCGGACAAAACCGTTCTGCACCTTCCGCATCCGGCCGGAGAGGCCGCCGAACGCCGCCGCGGTGCCGTTGACCGCGCCGTCCACGGCCTTGGCGTCGACGTAGACGAGGCCGCGGGTGAGGTACTGGCCGGGCGCCACCAGCGCGACGTGGTTGAAGTCGTCCTGGAGCAGGTCGCGGCGGGCGGCCCGGGTGAGCAGCGAGCCGCGCGGCGCGACGACCGGGACGGGCCGGCGGCCGTACTGCAGCCAGGCCACCAGCACGCCGGTCAGCAGGACGACGACGGTCGCGGAGGTCACGGCGGCCGCGCTGAGCGGCGAGTCGCCGTGGCTGTGTCCGGTGACCGGCTCCAGCCAGTGCACGAAGGAGCTGTTCAGGCTGAACAGCCCGCCCGCGAAGACCGAACCGAAGGCGAGCACGATCATCGGGATCGTCATGGACTTCGGCGACTCGTGCGGGTCCGGCACGCTGTGCGCGCCCGGCGCCTCCGAGCCGTGGGCCGTCTCCGCGACCGGCTCGACGCCCGGCGCCGCCGGCGACGGGGTGCTGCCCCAGCGCTTCTCCCCGAAGAAGGTCAGCAGCATCATCCGGGTCATGTAGTACGCGGTGATGGCCGCGCCCAGCAGGGCGACGCCGCCCAGGATCCAGCCCTCGGTGCCGCCCTTGGCGAAGGCGGCCTCGATGATCTTGTCCTTGGACCAGAAGCCGGACAGCCCCGGGAAGCCGATGATCGCCAGGTAGCCGAGGCCGAAGGTGACGAAGGTGACCGGCATGTACTTGCGCAGGCCGCCGTACCTCCGCATGTCGACCTCGTCGTTCATGCCGTGCATGACCGAGCCGGCGCCGAGGAACAGCCCCGCCTTGAAGAAGCCGTGGGTGACCAGGTGCATGATCGCGAAGACGTAGCCGATCGGGCCGAGCCCGGCGGCCAGGATCATGTAGCCGATCTGCGACATCGTCGACCCGGCGAGGGCCTTCTTGATGTCGTCCTTCGCGCAACCGACGATCGCACCGAAGAGGAGCGTCACCGCGCCGACGGTCACGACGGCCAGCTGGGCGTCGGGCGCCCCGTTGAAGATCGCGCCGGACCGGGTGATGAGGTAGACGCCCGCGGTGACCATGGTCGCCGCGTGGATCAGGGCCGAGACCGGGGTCGGGCCCTCCATCGCGTCACCGAGCCAGGACTGCAGCGGCACCTGGGCGGACTTGCCGCAGGCGGCGAGGAGCAGCAGCAGGCCGATCGCGGTCAGCGTGCCCTCCGACGCCTCGCCGGCCGAGCCGAGCACCGGCCCGAAGGTGAAGGTGCCGAAGGTCGTGAACATCACCATGATCGCGATGGACAGGCCCATGTCGCCGACCCGGTTGACGACGAACGCCTTCTTGGCCGCCGTCGCCGCGCTGGGCTTGTGCTGCCAGAAACCGATGAGCAGGTACGACGCCAGGCCGACGCCCTCCCAGCCCGCGTACAGCAGCAGGTAGTTGTCGGCGAGGACGAGCAGCAGCATCGCCGCGAGGAAGAGGTTGAGATAGCCGAAGAAGCGGCGGCGCCGCTCGTCGTGCTCCATGTAGCCGATCGAATAGATGTGGATCAGCGTGCCCACACCGGTGATCAGCAGCACGAAGGTCATCGACAACTGGTCGAGCTGGAAGGCGACGTCCGCCTGAAAGCCCTCGACCGGAATCCAGCTGAACAGGTGCTGATGCAGGGCGCGGTCCTCGCCGTCCCTGCCGAGCATGTCGGCGAAGAGCACCGCGCCGACGATGAAGGACGCCGCCGCGAGCGCCGTGCCGAGCCAGTGGCCGGCGCGGTCGAGCCGCGCACCGCCGCACAGCAGCACGGCCGCGCCGAGGAGTGGCGCCGCGACGAGCAATCCGATGAGGTTCTCCACTGCTTCGACCCCTTACAGCTTCATCAGGCCGGCGTCGTCGACCGAGGCCGAGTGGCGGGAACGGAAGAGCATCACGATGATCGCCAGGCCGATCACGACTTCGGCGGCGGCGACGACCATGGTGAAGAACGCCATGACCTGTCCGTCGAGATTGCCGTGCATCCGGGAGAAGGCGACGAACGTCAGGTTGCAGGCATTGAGCATCAGCTCGATGCACATGAACACGACGATCGCGTTGCGCCGGATCAGCACCCCGGCGGCGCCGATGGTGAACAGCAGCGCCGCGAGATAGAGGTAGTTCACCGGATTCATTTGCTTGCCTCCTCGGGCCGGTCGCGCTCCAGCCGCTCCTCGGAGCGCTGCTCCAGTGCGGCCAGGTCGGCGAGGGCCTCGCCGGACACGTCGCGGATCTGGCCGCGGGAGCGGAGCGTCTGGTTCACCGTGAGCTCCGAGGGCGTGCCGTCGGGCAGCAGGCCGGGGATGTCCACGGCGTTGTGCCGGGCGTAGACGCCGGGCGCGGGCATCGGCGGCAGCTGCTTGTTGGCGCGCACCCGCTCCGCCGCCTGCTCGCGCTGGCTGGCGGGGCGCTCGGTGCGCTCGCGGTGGGTGAGCACCATCGCGCCGATGGCCGCGGTGATCAGCAGTGCGCCGGTGATCTCGAAGGCGAAGACGTACTTGGTGAAGATCAGCCCCGCGAGCCCCTCGACATTGCCGCCGGCGTTGGCCGTGCCCAGCCCGTTGAAGGCGGAGAGCGAGGCCTGGCCGATGCCGGCGATCAGCAGCGCGCCGAAGCCGAGGCCGCAGGCGGCGGCCAGCCAGCGCTGGCCCTTCAGCGTCTCCTTGAGGGAGTCCGCGGCGGTGACGCCGACGAGCATGACGACGAAGAGGAAGAGCATCATGATCGCGCCGGTGTAGACGACGATCTGGACGACGCCCAGGAAGTAGGCGCCGTTGGCGAGGTAGAAGATCGCCAGGATGATCATGGTCCCGCCGAGGCAGAGCGCCGAGTGGACGGCCCGGCGCATCAGGATCGTGCCGAGCGCCCCGAGGACGGCGACCGTGCCGAGGATCCAGAACTGGACGGCCTCGCCGGTGGAGGCCGCTTGGGCCAGCGTGTTCATCGGTCGACCACCTGCTCCGACGCCGGTTCGTTCGGTCCGAAGTCCGAGGCGGCGTCCTGCGGCATCTCGCCGGCGGTGACCGCGGTCTGGCGTACGGTCCCGGGCGCGGCCTCGGTGACCAGGCCGCGGTAGTAGTCCTGCTCGTCCATGCCGGGGAAGATCGCGTGCGGCGAATCGACCATGCCCTCCTCCAGGCCCGCGAGCAGCTCCTCCTTGGTGTAGATGAGCGATTCGCGGCTGGTGTTGGCGAGCTCGTACTCGTTGGTCATGGTGAGCGCCCGGGTGGGGCACGCCTCGACGCANNCCCGGGGAGTAGCGCTCCTCCTCGGTGTTGTCCGCGCCCTCGACGTAGATGGCGTCCGCCGGGCAGGCCCAGGCGCACAGCTCGCAGCCGACGCACTTCTCCAGCCCGTCCGGGTGCCGGTTGAGCTGGTGACGGCCGTGGAAGCGCGGAGCCGTCGGCTTCTTCTCCTCCGGATACTGCTCGGTCAGCCGCTTCTTGAACATGGCCTTGAAGGTCACGCCGAAGCCGGCCAAGGGATTCTCAGGCATTCTCGGCCTCCTCTCCGTTGGTCGTCCCGTCGGGACCGACCGCTGCCGTCACGGGCGGCTGCTCGTGACGGGAGGGCCGGCGGGGTACGGGCGGCAGGGTCTGCCCCGGCAGGGGTGGTACGGGGAAGCCGCCCGCCATCGGATCGAACGCGGGCTCGGCGCCCCGTCCGTCCACATCGCCGCCGTCGCCGCCGGCCGCCGCGGCCCGTTCCTCGCTCCGGCCCCGGAAGAGGTCGACGACGTAGGACAGCAGCAGGACGGCGATGACGGCACCGACGACGTAGAACGCGATGTCCTGGAACTCGAAGTTCTCGTTCCGCAGGGCGCGGACGGTGGCGACCATCATCAGCCACACCATCGAGACCGGGATGAGGACCTTCCAGCCCAGCTTCATCAGCTGGTCGTAGCGCACCCGCGGGAGCGTGCCGCGCAGCCAGATGAAGAAGAACAGCAGCGTGTGGAGCTTGAGCGTGAACCAGAGCATCGGCCACCAGCCCTGGTTCGCGCCCTCCCAGAAGGTGCTGATCGGCCAGGGTGCCATCCAGCCGCCCAGGAAGAGGGTGACGGCGACGGCCGCGACGGTGACCATGTTGACGTACTCGGCCATCATGAACATCGCGAACTTGATGGAGGAGTACTCGGTGTTGAAGCCGCCGACCAGGTCGCCCTCGGACTCCGGCATGTCGAACGGCGCGCGGTTGACCTCGCCGACCATCGCCACCAGATAGATGATGAAGGAGACCGGCAGCAGGATCGCGAACCAGCGGTCCTCCTGCGCCTCGACGATCGCCGAGGTGGACATCGACCCGGAGTAGAGGAAGACGGCCGCGAAGGACAGGCCCATCGCGATCTCGTAGCTGATCACCTGGGCGACCGAGCGCATCCCGCCGAGCAGCGGGTACGTCGAGCCGGAGGACCAGCCGGCGAGCACGATGCCGTAGACCCCCACCGAGGCGACGGCCAGGATGTAGAGGACGGCGATCGGCAGGTCCGTCAGCTGCAGNNGCGTGGTGCGGGTGCCGAAGATCGACACCTCGCTCCCCGCCGGGCCGAAGGGGATCACCGCGATCGCCATGAAGGCCGGCACCGCGGAGACGATCGGCGCCAGGATGTAGACGAACTTGTCGGCCCGCTTGACGACGACGTCTTCCTTCAGCATCAGCTTGATGCCGTCGGCCAGGGACTGCAGCAGCCCCCAGGGGCCGTGCCGGTTGGGCCCGATCCGCAGCTGCATCCAGGCGACGACCTTGCGCTCCCAGACGATCGAGAACAGCACGGTCAGCATCACGAAGGCGAAGCAGAAGACCGCCTTCAGCAGGACCAGCCACCACGGGTCGAGCCCGAATGCGGAGAGGTCCTCGGCCGCGAGGTGCGGGAGGGAGCCGGGCTCCGGGGCCGCGGCCCACAGTGGGTTGTGACTCACGAGCGCGCCTCCTGTGCGTCAGCGTCGGTGTCCGGCGCCGCGGGGCCCTCGTCCGGCGTGCTACCGGCCGGTGCCGCGGCGGGCACCGCGCCGATCCGGACCAGCCCGCCCGGGCGGGTGCCGGCGTCGGACA
>DOWQ01000378.1 GCA_003519485.1 Streptomyces sp.
GGCCGGGAGGTGCCGTACGGGGCCGTGCCGGGCGGGCCGGCCGCGCCGCCCGGGGCCACCGTCGAGGAGCGGGCGCTCGCCGCCGAGGACGGCCGTGTGCTCCGTACGGCCGTCGAACGGCTGCCCGAAAGATGCCGGCGGCTGCTCGGCGCGATACTGTCCTCGGCCGACCTCACGTACCGCGAAATCGCAGGCGAGTTGGGTATCTCACAAGGAAGTCTGGGGCCCATCCGTTCCCGGTGCCTGGGATGTCTGCGCAGAATGCTCGCGGCGGAGGTTGGCGCTCCCGAACTTCGGGGAAAGGAGCGTTAACCGACCGGTGCCATCGAGGCGGCGAATGCCGCACGTCGGCTCCGGTCAGGGCTCACGGCACGGGCGCACACCCACCCTCATCGCGCCCGGGCGGACGGAAAGGGGAGGCGTGCGCGTATGGGCATGAGCGTGACCATTTCTGCGGCGACCGAGGAAGACGCCGAGCAGATCCTCAAACTCCAGTACCTCTGCTATCAGCGCGAGGCGGAGATCTACGGCGACTACTCCATCGAACCGCTCACCCAGTCGCTGGCGGATCTCCGCGGTGAATTGGGCCGCGGCCGGGTGCTGGTGGCCCGGCTCGGCGCGGAGGTCGTCGGCTCCGTGCGAGGGGTCGTGGACGCGGAGCGCACCGCCCGGCTCGCGAAGCTGATCGTCCATCCGCGGATGCAGCGGCACGGCCTCGGCGGGCGGCTGCTCGCCGCGATCGAGGAGCAGCTGGCCGCGGAGCTGGAGGCCGAGCGCTACCGGCTGTTCACCGGCCACCGCAGCGACGGCGACCTGCGGCTCTACCGCAGCCACGGCTACGCGCCGGTGGGCACCGAGCGGGTCTCCCAGCGGCTGAGCCTGATCACTCTGGAGAAGGTGGCGGACGCCGGGAGGTACCTGGCCAGCGCCTGACCGGCGCGGCCGGGCGCCGGCGCGGGGTCGGGTGCGTACGGGCGTCCGTACCGGCGTCCGTACGGGTCCGCGTCCGNNGCGTCCGTACGGGTCCGCGTCCGTACGGGTCCGCGTCCGTACGGATCCGGCCCGTACGGTCCGCGCCCGAGTCGTCCGGCGTTCCGCTTCCGGGGCCCGTCGCCGCCGTTCAGGCGCGGCGGGCCCCGCGCAGCCAGAAGAGCGCCGCGACCGGCAGCACCAGCGGCAGGAAGAGATAGCCCATCCCGTAGTCCGACCAAACGGTCGCGTCGGGGAAGGCGGACGGTTCCACCAGCGTCCAGGTGCCGACGCCGAGCACGCCCGCCAGCTCGAGGCCGCAGCAGAACTGCCCGACGCGCCGGGCCCGCTCGCCGCCCCGGACGAGCGAGAAGAGGATGACCGCGTAGACGCAGGCCGCGACCGCGGAGAGGACGTACGCGAGCGGGGCCTCGTCGAACTTCATGATCATCTGGGCGATGGACCGGGAGGCCGCGCCGACCGTGAACACGCCGTAGAGCAGCACGAGCAGCCGCCCCGGCCCGGTGCCGAGCCGCCGCGGCGCCGGCCGCTCCGTACGGGCCGCGCCGTGAGCACCGGAGGCACCGGAGGCCTCAGGAGCGCCGGGAGCGCCCGGGGCGAGCGGCTCAGACACCGGCGCCGCCTCCCCAGATGTCGATGAGCCGGACCTCGAGCACCGCCAGCACCAGCGCGCCGGCCGCCACGGTCACCGAACCCCAGCGGGTCCGCTCCGCCAGCGACAGAAAGCCCGCCGCGGGCACGGTCGCCGCCGCGCCGATCAGATAGGCGAGGAAGATGCCGATGCCCTCGTCCGGCCGCTCGCCGCCCGCGAGGCGTACGACGCCGATCACCAGCTGGACGCAGGCGAGCAGGGTCACCACGGCCATCCCGATGAAGTGCCAGTCCTTGGTCGGCCGGTCGCGGTACGCGGCGAACCCGCACCAGGCGGCGAGCGCGAGGGCCGCCACCGAGACCGCGATCGTCAGCGCGTCGGTCACCGGGACCTCCGGCGGGCACACGGACCGGCGCAGCGGGGGCCGGACGGAGTGAGAGGCATGGCACGACTCTAATGCGCGCGGTACGGCCCCCCGCCCCCGGCCCGGAGGCCGCCGCTCACGACGCGTACGCTGCGGAATCATGAAGATCCACGCTGACGCCCTGCTGTTCGACATGGACGGCACCCTCATCTCCTCGCTGGACTCGGTGGTCCGCTGCTGGACGCGCTGGGCGCGGGAGTACGGGGTCACGGAGGAGTTCGCGCGGGTGTCGCTGCACGGCCGGCCCGCCGTCGAGATCATCGCCGAACTGCTGCCCGCCGAGCGGATCCCGGAGGCACTGGCCCGGATCGAGCGGCTGGAGATCGAGGACGTGGCCGGCGTCCTCGTCCTGCCGGGCACGAAGGACCTGCTCGCCTCGCTGCCCGGCGACCGCTGGGCCGTGGTCACCTCCGCGACCCGGCGGCTCGCCGAGGCGCGGCTCGCGGAGGCGGGCATCCGGCCGCCCCTGCTGATCGCCGCCGACGACGTCGTGCGGGGCAAGCCCGACCCGGAACCGTTCCTCCTCGCTGCGGGCAAGCTCGGCGCCGAGCCCGCGCGCTGCGTGGTCTTCGAGGACGCCCCGGCGGGGCTCACCGCGGGCCGCGCAGGCGGCATGAGGACCGTGGCATTGACCACAACCCACGGCCGCGACGAGCTGGCCGCCGACCTGGTCGTCGGCGACCTCTCGGCGGTGTCCGTGCAGGTCAGCGGCGCCACCATGGCGGTCTCAGCGGCTGCCTGACCGGCTCCTGCCGGGTCGGCGGTCGTCCACCATGTGAGCAATCCGCGTCCGCTGGGCGGACACCGCTGATCGCTCACGGATCCGGTCTGTTTTACTTGCCGCATGACCACGACGAGCAGCCACATCTGTGCGACCGAGGCGACCCAGACGCCCGGTGCTCGTCGCATGTGTCGAATGTGTGACCGCTGAGGGCCCCCGCCCAGAGCCTCGCGCCCCGAAGCGAGACCTCGCCGTGCCCGCATGCCCGCGCCCTCCCGGCCGGACCGCGCACGCCCCGAGCCACGCCGACCGCCCCTGTCCGGCCCGACCGGATGCGCCGCGGCGTGCCGGGTTCCCACACGCATGCCCCCCGCGCCGGCGCCACCCGCGCGCCGCGCACCCGAAAGTGACGGACATTCCTGTGATCACCACCGAGGGCCTGACCAAGGTCTACCGCTCACGAGGCCGTGAGGTCCCCGCCCTGGACGGCGTCGACCTGCACGTCCGCGAGGGCGAGGTGTACGGCGTCGTCGGCCGCAGCGGCGCCGGTAAGTCCACCCTCATCCGCTGCGTCAATCTGCTGGAGCGCCCCAGCGCCGGCACGGTCACCGTGGACGGCCGGGACCTCACGGCCCTCGCCGGCCGCGGACCGCGGGCCGGCAAGGAACTGCGGCACGCCCGCAGCCGGATCGGCATGGTCTTCCAGCACTTCAACCTGCTGTCCTCGCGCACCGTCCAGGGCAACGTCGAACTGCCGCTGGAGATCCTCGGGCTCTCCGGCGGGGAGCGCACCCGCAAGGCGCTGGACCTGCTCGACCTGGTCGGGCTGAGCGACAAGGCGAAGTCATACCCGGCGCAGCTCTCCGGCGGCCAGAAGCAGCGCGTCGGGATCGCCCGAGCGCTCGCCGGCGATCCGAAGGTGCTGCTCTCGGACGAGGCGACCTCCGCGCTCGACCCCGAGACCACCCGCTCCATCCTCCAGCTGCTGCGCGACCTCAACCGGCAGCTCGGCCTGACCGTCCTGCTCATCACCCACGAGATGGACGTCATCAAGACCGTCTGCGACTCCGCCGCGCTGATGAAGAACGGCCGGATCGTGGAGTCCGGCACCGTGTCCGGGCTGCTCGCCACCCCCGGCTCCGAGCTGGCGCAGGAGCTGTTCCCGGTCGGCGGCGAGGCGTCCGGCGAGAACCGGACCGTCGTGGACGTCACCTTCCACGGCGAGGCCGCCACGCAGCCGGTGATCTCCCAGCTGTCCCGTACGTACAACATCGACATCTCCATCCTCGGCGCCGCGATGGACACCATCGCGGGCCGCCAGGTCGGCCGGATGCGCATCGAGCTGCCCGGCCGCTTCGAGGAGAACGTCGTCCCGATCGGCTTCCTGCGCGAGCAGGGCCTCCAGGTCGAGGTCGCGGGCCCGCCCGCCGCCGCCCCCGAGCTTGTGAAGGAAGGTGCCCGGTGACCTGGTCCCAGATGGAGCCGCTGCTCTACACCGCCTGTCTCGACACCCTGTACATGGTCCTCTGGTCCACCGTCTACTCGGTGCTCGGCGGGCTCCCGCTGGGCGTGCTGCTGGTGCTCACCGACCGGGGCGGCCTGCTGCGGAACAGCACCGTCAACAAGGTGATCGCCGTTGTCGTCAACGTCGGCCGCTCGCTGCCGTTCTTCATCCTGATGATCGCCCTGATCCCGTTCAGCACGCTGGTGGTCGGCACGTCCATCGGCCCCACGGCAGCCGTCGTGCCGCTCGCCGTCAGCGCCATCCCGTTCTTCGCCCGGCTGGTGGAGACCGCGGTCCGTGAGGTCGACGGCGGGCTGGTCGAAGCCGTGCAGGCGATGGGCGGCGGCACCTGGACCGTCGTCCGCAAGGTGCTGCTCCCGCAGTCGCTGCCCTCGCTGGTCGCCGGGCTCACCACCACGGTGATCGCCCTCATCGGCTACTCGGCGATGGCCGGCGCCGTGGGCGGCGGCGGCCTCGGCCACCTGGCCAAGACCTACGGCTACCAGCGGTTCGAGACCAGCCTCATGATCATCACGGTGGTGCTGCTGATCGTCATCGTCAGCGCCGTCCAGCTGGCCGGCGACCTCGCCGCACGCTCCCTCGCCCGGCGCGGCACCTCCGGGACGGCGGCCCCGCTGCGGCTGCTGCGGACCCGCACCCGGGCCCGTACCGCCGCGGCCTCCGAAGCCTCCTGACCCCGGACCGCCATCGGCCGGCGGCACGCCCCCCCGACCTGCCCCTGACGCCCCGGGCCTCCCCGGCCCGGGACCCGAGCCCGGACCCTTTGCCGGGCGGAACCACCCGCAAGAAAGGCACTCTTCGTGCGTACCCCTGTAAAGCTCTCCGCCGCCCTGGCGGCCACCGCACTCACCCTCGGCCTCGGCGCCTGCTCCGCCCCCTCCGACAGCGACGCCGGCTCCGGCGAAGCCGCCGCGGACTCGCCGCTCGTCGTCGCCGCCAGCCCCACCCCGCACGGCGACATCCTCAACTACGTCAAGGACAACCTGGCGAAGGACGCCGGCCTGAAGCTGGAGGTGAAGGAGTTCGACGACTACGTCCTGCCGAACACCGCCACCGAGAGCGGCGAGGTCGACGCCAACTTCTTCCAGCACAAGCCCTACCTCGACGACTTCAACGAGCAGAAGGGCACCAACATCGTGCCCGTCGTCAACGTCGAGGTCGAGCCGCTGGGCCTGTACTCCGAGAAGCTCGACGCCGTCGGCGACCTCAAG
Organism: Streptomyces sp.; assembly: GCA_003519485.1. Lineage (GTDB taxonomy): Bacteria > Actinomycetota > Actinomycetes > Streptomycetales > Streptomycetaceae > Streptomyces. The sequence continues at coordinate 5,464 of DOWQ01000378.1, forward strand.
GCCGGCAGCACCGTCGCCCTCCCCGACGACGCCACCAACGAGGGCCGCGCCCTCAAGCTCCTCGCCGACAACGGCGCCATCGAGCTCAAGGCCGGCGCCGGCAGCGAAGCCACCCTGGCGGACGTGAAGGACGACAAGGGCCTGGAGTTCAAGGAGCTCGAGGCGGCGCAGATCCCCACCCGGCTCGCCGACGTCGACGCCGCCGTGATCAACGGCAACTACGCCATCGGCGCCGGCCTCGAGCCGGCGACGGACGCCATCGCCCTGGAGAAGGCGAAGGGCAACCCCTACGCCAACTTCCTCGCCGTCAAGGCGGGCAACGAGGACGACCCGCGCGTGCAGAAGCTCGCGAAGCTGCTGAACTCCGACGAGGTCAAGAAGTTCATCGAGGACAAGTACGACGGCTCGATCCTCCCGGCCTTCGGCCCCGTCGGTTCCTGACGCCCCCGAGTCACCCGGCGACACCGCAGGTCCCGCCCCGTGCGGGGCCTGCGGCGTCGCCACCCGGCGCTGCGGCACCCCCGTCCGATGCTGCATGCTGGGCTGTCCAGCTGGACCCCTGACCCGGAGCGGCGCATGACACCCACTTTCCCGGACATCTCGATCAGCACGGATCGTCTGGTGCTGCGCCCGTTCGAGGAGGGGGACGTGCCCGCCCTCGCGGACATGATGAACGACGAGCTCGTCACCGCCTGGACCTCCCTGCCGCAGCCGTACACCCTCCGTGACGCGAGCGAGTGGGCCGTCCGGGCCGCGCCCGCCGAGCGCACCGAGGGCCGCGGCATCGTCTTCGCCGTCGCCGAGTTCCTCACCCAGCGGCTGGTCGGCTCCGTCCACCTCCACAACACCGACTGGCGCTGCCGGTCCGCAGAGGCCGGCTACATCACCGCGCCCTGGGCCCGCGGCGAGGGCTACGCCCCCGAGGCGGTGCGCGCCGTCGCCCAGTGGCTCTTCCAGCACCAGGGCTTCGAGCGGCTGGAGCTGCGCACCGCCGCCGACAACACCGCCTCCCAGCAGGTCGCCCAGAAGACCGGCTGCATCAGCGAGGGCGTCCTGCGCAACGCCTGGATAGCCAGGACCAGGACCGAGGACGGTGGCTGGACCGACATCCGCACCGACCTGATCGTGTGGAGCCTGCTCCCCGAGGACCTCGACGACCTCGCCGAGGAGACCGCCGGCGGGGACCGCGCCGCCTACGCCGACTGGAACTGACCGCCCCGGCAACCGGCGGTCCGGACCAGCCGGGGTACCCTCACCGTGCCCGCCCACCCGCGAGCTCCAGCCGCCCGACTTGCCCAGGAGACAGACGACGATGGCCGACCGGGTCACGGTGATCGGATGGGACGGCTCGCCGCTGACCGCCGCCGCCCGCTCTGCCCTGGGCGCGGCCACCCTCGTGGCCGGCGCGCCCCACCACCTGGCCCTGCCGGAAGTACCGCCCGCCGCCGAGCGGGTCAGGCTCGGCAGCATGGACGTGACCGCCCGCCGCATCGTCGGCCACCGCGGCACCGCCGTCGTCCTCGCCGACGGGGACCCCGGCTTCTTCGGCGTCGTACGGACCCTGCGCGCGCCCGAGCACGGCCTGGAGGTCGAGGTGGTGCCCGCCGTCTCCTCCGTCGCCGCCGCCTTCGCCCGCGCCGGGATGCCCTGGGACGACGCCCGGATCGTCACCGCGCACAGCCGCGACCTGCGCCGGGCGGTCAACGTCTGCCGCGCCCACACCAAGGTCGCCGTCCTCACCTCGCCCGGTGCCGGGCCCGCCGAACTCGCCCTGCTGCTCGGCGACGTCCACCGTACGTTCGTCATCTGCGAGGCCCTGGGCACGGCGCAGGAGCAGGTCACCGTCCTCACCTCGGACAAGGTCGCCGACCACGCCTGGCGCGACCCCAACGTCGTCATCTCGATAGGCGGCTTCAGCGCCCCGGTGGCCCAGAACAGCGCCTGGATGGCCGGCGGTGACGGCGGCGTCTCCGCCGCGCCGCGCGGCTGGGCGCTGCCCGGCCACACGTACGGCGGCGCGCTCGCCGAGTCCGAGAACGCCCAGCTCCGCGCCGCTCAACTCGCCCGGCTGGGACCCCGCGTGGGCGACCTCGTCTGGGACATCGGGTCCGGTAGCGGAGCGGCGTCCGTGGAGACGGCCCGGTTCGGCGCGGCCGTCATCGCCGTCGACCGGGACGCCGACGCGTGCACGCGGACCGCTGCCGTCGCGCGGCGCTTCGGCGTACAGCTCCAAGTCGTCCACGGCACCGCGCCGCACGTCCTGGAGGATCTGCCCGAACCGGACACGATCCGCGTCGGCGGCGGGGGAGTTCCCGTCGTCGCCGCCTGCGCCGCCCGGCGGCCGGAGCGCATCGTCACCCACGCCGCCACCCGCGACGAGGCGGAGGCCGTCGGCCGCGCGCTCTCCGACGGCGGTTACGGCGTCGAATGCGAGCTGATCCAGTCTGTGGATTTGGACACGTCCCCCGCGGCCGGATGGGCCGAACGGCAGCGTGCGGTGGCATTTTTCCTGTGCGGGCACCGGATAGGCCGCCCCTTCTGAGCTCTCCTCCCCGTGACCTGTGCCGCTGTGGTGGCAGGTAGGCTGGCCGACTGTTGTGACGCAGCGCGGCGTTCAGCACTTCGTTCGTCAATGCCCGGAATGCACCTCCGGCTCGAAGCGCTCGTTACGGCGCTCGGGGGACGTGTGACGTACCGCCCGGCGCGGATGCTCGTTCTTCATGACGGGCGGCCACCGTGTCGTGGCCGGCCGCGCCGGACGAGCGGTTCGAAGGAGCACCACCGATGGGCGAGGGGTACGCATGACTGACACCGGCCGGATCCCGGGCGAGGGACAGCCGGAGAACGCAGGCGGACAGCAGGGAGCCCCGCAGTACGCGGCCCCGGCCACCCCCGCAGGCGCCGGCCCCTCGGCACATCCCGACCACACCGCACCGGGCCCGTACTCCTACCCGGACGCGGCGGAGACCGTGCCAGGGTTCCAGGACACGGCCACCGGCTTCCAGGACACGGCGGAGACCGTGGCCGGGGCGGACGACGACGACCTGCTGCTGATGCCGGGCGTGCAGGGTGCCTGGAGCGAGCAGCCCGCCGGCGCCTCCGCGGGACCGGTTACCGCGCCCGGACCGGAGTCCGCGGCGGGGCCCGACGCGGACGCGCCGATCGGCCCCATCGCCACTCCGTACCAGCCGCCGTACGAGCCGGGTCCGCACGAGGCGGGTGGCCGCGACGCGGGCACCGGGGGCCACGGAGCCCAGCCGCTCCCACAGCCTTCGGCCGAACGGCCCGCCGCGGAACAGCCTTCCGCCGAGCAGCACTCCTCGGCGGCGCCGCAGCCGCC
>DOWQ01000077.1 GCA_003519485.1 Streptomyces sp.
GCGTCCGCCCGGGCCGCCCCGGCGCGCTACCCCGCCCGGGCCGGTTCGGGGCTGGGCTCGCGGGGGCCGCGGAAGGTGCGCCGGTAGGCGTTCGGTGTCGTCGCCAGCCGGCGCAGGAAGTGGTGGCGCAGCGCCGCCGCGTCGCCGAAGCCCGCGCGGACCGCGATCGCGTCCACCGTCAGGTCCGTGTCTTCCAGCAGGTGCTGGGCGAGCAGCAGCCGCTGGCCCAGCATCCACTGGTACGGCGTCGTCGCCGTCTCCTGCCGGAAGCGGCGCGCGAAGGTGCGCGGTGACATGTGGGCGCGCTCGGCCAGCTGGGCGACGGTGACCTCCACGTCCAGGTGCTCCTGCATCCACCGCAGCGAGTCGCCGATCGCGTCGTCCTTCCGCTCGCGGAGCAGCGGGTGTTCGATGTACTGCGCCTGCCCGCCCTCCCGGTGCGGCGGTACGACCATGCGGCGCGCTATCGCATTGGCGATCTTGCTGCCCTGTTCCCGCCGCACCAGGTACAGGCAGGCGTCGATGCCGGCCGCGGTGCCGGCCGAGGTGATCACCGAGCCGTCCTCCACGTAGAGCACGTCCGGCTCGATCACCGCCGCCGGATACTGCCGGGCCAGCTCGCCCGTGTGGCGCCAGTGCGTGGTGCACCGCCGCCCGTCCAGCAGGCCGGCCGCGCCCAGCACGAAGGCGCCCGAGCAGACACCGAGCACCCACGCCCCGCGGTCGACCGCCCTGCGCAGCGCGTCGAGCAGTTCCTCGGGGAAGTCCCGGCAGACGTGGTTCGCGCCGGCCGGGACGGCGATCAGATCGGCCTCCTCCAGCCGGTCGAGGCCGTACGGGGTCTCGATCGTGAAGCCCGGACGGGCCTGGATGGGGCCCGGCTCGGCGGCCACCATCGCGAAGTCGTAGACCGGCAGCCCCTGGTCGCTGCGGTCCATCCCGAACACCTCGGCGACGACCCCGAGTTCAAAGGCGTTGACGCCGTGGGTGAGCGCCACGGCCACATTCGTCAGCATGCTCGAAGCATGACAGCAGAGTGGCAGCAATTCCATGCTGCACGACAGTCCTGCCACTGCCGGATCGTCGCCGGACCGGTGAGAATCGAGACATGAACCCAGCACTCGGTACATTCCTCGACATTGTGGCCCTGATCGCTCTGCTGACACTCTTCCTGCTGCCCGCGGTCGTCGGCGCCGTCAACGACCACCGCATCGACGTCCAGCTCCGCGACGCGGAGGCGGGCCGGGACCGCCGCACCGGTCTCCTCACCACCTTCGACCTCGCCTACGGGCCGCACGAGGACCGCGTACGCCGCGCCAACCTCGGCCGCGCGGCCGGGCCGTCCGGGACCACCGGCACGGGCTGCACCGCCCCGTGCTGAGCGGGGTGCCTGCTGATAGCCGGGTGCCGTACGGTGCCGCCGCCTTACGGTGCCGGCCGCCGTACGGCCCCGGCCGCTCCGGGCCCCGGCTCGCCGGTCACGCCCCCAGGGCGCGGCTGACGGTGTGGATCAGCAGGCCGGCCAGGGCGCCGACCACCGTGCCGTTGATGCGGATGAACTGGAGGTCGCGCCCGATGTTGGCCTCGATCTTCTTCGAGGTGTGGTCGGCGTCCCAGCCCGCGACGGTCTCCGTGATCAGTGAGGTGATCTCGTCGCGGTACGTGGTGACCACGTGCACCGCCGCATCCTCCAGCCAGCCGTCGACCTTCGCGCGCAGCCGCGCGTCCGACGCCATCCTGGCGCCCAGGGACAGCAGTCCGGCGCGGGCGCGGACGCGCAGCTCGCTGTGCTCGTCCTCCGCCGCCGCGACGACCATGCGGCGGACCGCGTTCCAGGCGGAGGCGATCAGGTCCTGGACCTCGTCGCGGCCCAGCACCTCCGTCTTGAGCCGCTCCACCCGGAGCCGGGTGTCCGGGTCCGTACGAAGGTCGCTCGCGAAGTCCGTCAGGAAGCGGTCGACCGCGCCCCGCGCCGGGTGGCCGGGCATGTCCCGCATCTCGGTGACGAAGCGCAGCAGCTCCCGGTAGACCCGGTCGCCGACCTTGCGGTCCACGAACCGAGGGGTCCAGCCGGGCGCTCCGCCGGTGACCGCGCCCATCACCGAGTCGCCGTGGAGGACGAGCCAGTCGTGCGCCCGTACGCACACCAGGTCGACGATCTTGCGGTGGCCGTCGTCCGCGACCACCTTCTCCAACATGGCGCCGAGGCCCGGCGCGACCTCCTGGGTCTCCGCGCGGCGGGTGATCGCCTCGCCGACGACCGCCTGGACGTCGGCGTCGCGCAGAACGGTCAGCGCGCCGCGCAGGGCGGTGGACAGCTCGGCCGTGACCCGGTCGGCGTTCGCCGGCTCGGCGAGCCAGCTGCCGAGCCGGCTGCCGATGCCGACCGCCCGTAGCCGGCTCCGTACGACCGCGGCCGAGAGGAAGTTCTCCCCGACGAAGTCTCCGAGGCTGCGGCCGAACACGTCCTTCTTCGTCGGGATGATCGCGGTGTGCGGGATGGGCAGGCCCATCGGGCGCCGGAAGAGAGCGGTGACCGCGAACCAGTCGGCGAGCGCGCCGACCATGCCCGCCTCGGCCGCGGCGGCGACATAACCGGCCCAGGCGCCGGCGCCGGCCGCGTGCGCCCAGGCGGCGAGGGCGTAGACGACGGCCACCAGCACCAGCATCCCGGTGGCGATCGACTTCATACGGCGGACGCCGCGCCGCTTCTCCTCGTCGGCGGCACTGAACGGGAAGGAACCGCGGGGCGGGCGGGGGCCGGTGGGGCCCACGGGACCGGGTGGGCCGGGGGGCGGCTCGGCTGGACCGGGGGGCGGCCC
>DOWQ01000073.1 GCA_003519485.1 Streptomyces sp.
GAGCTGTGCCGGACGGGTCGCAGCGAGCTGGACGGCGCGGCCTCCGGCGGCCGGGTGCGGCTCTTCGAGCCGGACTGGCAGCAGGAGCCGGTCGACTTCCTGGCCGCCGCCGCCGGTGAGTTCGCCGGGACCGGGCTCGTGCGCACCGCCCGCCGCGCGCTGGCCAGCGTCGAGGGGGAGCCGCCGGCGCTCTTCATCGGCGTCGAGCTGTCCCGCTGGGAGCCCGAGGACCGCGCCCTGGTGATGGACGCGGTGGGCAGGGCGCTGGGTGCGGTGCCGGTGCCCTGGCCCGTGCAACTCGTCCTGCTGGACGTCGCCCAGGACCCCGTCGGCGACTGGATACGGGAGCGGATCCGTCCCTTCCACACGGCGGAGCGCTGACCGGCGCGCCGCGGTGGCCGGGACGAGTGGGCCGGGACCTGCCGAATCCGGTACGTAAGCTGGTTGGATGACCTCACGGGGTGCGCTGCACGCGTCCCGCAGCGGTGCCGAGAGGCAGGAAGAAGGGGCGGAGCCAGGTGAGCGCGGGCGTGGACAGGGAGCAGGTCGAGCAGCTGCTGCCGCAGGTGACGCCCGGGCGGTACGACGCCTATGAGGCGCTGCTGCGCGCGCTCGCCGAGGGCCAGGTGTGGATGCTCCTGTGGCACGGCCACCCGGGAGCCCCCGACGCCCAGTACGGGAACATGGAGTCCGACGGCCTCGGCTACGCCCCCTGCGTGACCTCCGCCCAGCAGTTGGCGGCCAGCGGCTGGAACCGCGCGCACGAGGTCGTCGGCGGCTGGGAGATCGCCGGTTCGCTCTTCCCCGGCCACTGGGGCCTGTGGCTCAACCCGCACGCGCCCGGCGGCGGCGTCGGCGTCCCATGGACGGATCTCCGCCGGATCGCCACCGGCCTGGACCGCCTTCCCGCGGGGCCGTTGCGGCTCTCCGAGCCGGCCATCGAGATCCCGCAGTTCTACGCCCTGCTGACGCAGAACGCGCACCGCACGCCCGCCGTCCGCGCGCTCCGCCGTGCCTGGGTGCAGCCCGCGCTCGGCGCCCCGTACCTGGCCATCGGTCTGGACCTGTACGACACCGGGCCGCAGGCGGTGGAGTCCGTACGGCAGATGATGCAGCAGTCCATCGGCGCGGTGCCCGACGGGCTGCCCGTCTCGACCGTCGCCCTGTCCGACGAGTACGACTCGGTGGCGATGTGGATGCGGGCCGTCTCCCGCCCGTTCTTCGACCGGGAGGCGTACGGAGGGGGCGCGCCACCGACCTCGGCCGCCCCCGCCGCCCCGGTCCCCGGATACGGCTATCCGCCGCCCGGACCCGCCGGCGGGACGCAGGCCCCGCAGAGCTGGCACACCGGGCCCGCACCCCGGGCCTACTGACCCTCCGTCCGGCCGGATTTCCGGCCGTCCGTCATCTGGACAAGCCTGGGCCGCCGTGCGCTGTGGCCTGCCGTCCGGGCCTCGGCTCTTTGCCAATTCATGGAAGTGCGATCCGATTTGCCCGCTGCCCCGGGATGGCTTTTCCGGCTCCTCGCATCCGCTGAGAGTCCCCCGATGTCCGTATAACGGAACGTGCCTGACCACATCACAGTTAGGCATACATTCACCGCCAGGTCTGGCGGGTGATCGCGGACGCGTTGAAGACTCACGCCGCAGGGCCATCGGCCCGACGTGCGACCTGCTCCAGTTCCATCGGCAGTACGTGCACCGAGATGTGAAGAGAGAAGCCGCTACCGCGGCGGGCGTTGGCCGGCCACAGTCGGCCGAGAGGGGTCGAACGCACTGTGACCGCACCGATCAAGACCACCGGGGCGGAAGCCGAGGTACAGCCGGAGGCTGTGCTCACCGGGGTCAAGAAGAGCCAGATCGAGGGACGCTCCCTCGGCCAGATCGCCTGGATGCGCTTCAAACGCGACAAGATGGCGGTGGCCGGCGGTGTTGTCGTGGTGTTCCTCATTCTGCTGGCGGTGCTGTCCAAGCCGATCCAGGCCGTCTTCGGGCTCGACCCGAACAGCTTCAACCAGGATCTGATCGACCCCGCCCTGCTCGCCCCCAAGGGCGGCTGGGGCGGCATGAGCTGGGATCACCCGCTCGGGGTCGACCCGCAGTACGGACGCGACATCCTGGCCCGCATCATCGAGGGCTCCTGGGTCTCCCTGATCGTCGCGGGCGGCGCCACGCTGCTCGCGGTCGTCATCGGCACGGTGCTCGGTGTCGTCGCCGGCTTCTACGGCGGCTGGGTCGACACCCTGATCAGCCGGACGATGGACACCTTCCTCGCCTTCCCGCTGCTGCTGTTCGCCATCTCCATCTCGGCGACCCTGCAGGACGGGGCGTTCGGCCTGGACGGGCTGCCGCTGCGCATCGGCGTACTGATCTTCGTGATCGGCTTCTTCGGCTGGCCGTACATGGGCCGGATCGTCCGGGCGCAGACGCTGAGCCTCCGGGAGCGGGAGTTCGTCGACGCGTCCCGCAGCCTCGGGGCCCGCGGTCCGTTCATCCTCTTCCGCGAGCTGCTCCCCAACCTCGTGGCGCCGATCCTCGTCTACTCGACGCTGATGATCCCGACGAACATCCTCTTCGAAGCGGCGCTGAGCTTCCTGGGCGTCGGCATCGCGCCGCCGCAGTCCTCCTGGGGCGGAATGCTCACCCAGGCGGTGGACCTCTACGAGGTCGACCTGCAGTACATGTTCGTGCCCGGTCTGGCGATCTTCATCACGGTCCTGGCTTTCAACCTGCTGGGAGACGGGCTCCGCGATGCCCTCGACCCTCGCAGCAAGTAACCGCGGCCGAGCCCTACACCGTGCCGTATCCATCGATTGAGGGGGCATTCCTCAGCATGAGAACCAAAAAGGCGACAGCTGTCATAGCGACGGCCATCGTGCTGGCGCTCGGCACCACCGCCTGTGGTGGCGGCTCGAGCGACCAGGACAGCAACGGCGGCGACGCCGAGCAGAACGCCGGTCTCGAGAAGATCGTCAACAAGTCCGACAAAAAGGGCGGGACGGTCACGTACGAGCACTCGGACGTTCCGGACTCGCTGGACCCGGGCAACACCTACTACGGCTGGGTGCAGAACATGTCCCGGCTGTACGGGCGCACCCTCACCACCTTCAAGCCGGCGGCCGGCGACGAGGGCCTGGAGGTCGTCCCCGACCTGGCCAAGGACCTGGGCAAGGCCAGCGCCGACGCCAAGACCTGGACGTACGAGCTCCGCGAGGGCGTGAAGTTCGAGGACGGCACCCCGGTCACGTCGAAGGACGTCAAGCACGCCATCGAGCGCAGCAACTTCGCGCCGGACGTGCTGTCCCAGGGACCGACGTACTTCAAGGCGTACTTGGAGGGCGGCGACAAGTACAAGGGTCCCTACAAGGACAAGTCGGAGGAGGGGATCAAGTCGATCGAGACCCCCGACGACCACACGATCGTCTTCCACCTGAACCAGCCGTTCGCGGACTTCGACTACCTCGCGACCTTCTCCCAGACGGCCCCCGTGCCGGAGGCGAAGGACAAGGGCGCGGAGTACGTGAAGAACATCGTCTCCTCGGGCCCGTACAAGTTCGAGTCCTACAAGGAGGGCTCCAGCGCCACGCTGGTGCGCAACCCGGAGTGGGACCAGAAGACGGACCCGATCCGCAAGGCCCTGCCGGACAAGATCAGCATCAAGTTCAAGGTGAACCCGACCACGGTCGACAACCACCTGCTGAACGACAACATCACGGCTGACGCGGCCGGCACGGGCGTCCAGGCGAAGACCCAGCCCAAGGTCCTCAAGCCCAGCGAGAAGAAGAACACCGACAACTCGTACGCCGGTGCCACCTCCTACCTGGCGCTGTCGACCAAGGTGAAGCCCTTCGACAACATCGAGTGCCGCAAGGCCGTGCAGTTCGCGGTCGACAAGGCGTCGATCCGGGGCGTCATCGGCGGTGCCACGAAGGGCGACGTCGCCAGCACGCTGCTGCCGCCGTCGGTCAACGGCTACACCGACTTCGACCTGTACGAGAGCAAGGGCGACAAGGGCGATGTCGCCAAGGCCGAGCAGCACCTGGAGAAGTGCGGTCACCCCGACGGCTTCACCACGAACCTGACGGCCCGCTCGGACCGTCCGGACGAGGTCGCGATGGCCACCTCCATTCAGCAGTCGCTGAAGAAGGTCGGCATCGAGGCCAAGATCCAGCAGTACCCCTCCGGCAAGTACTTCACCAACTTCGCCGGTGCCCCGAAGTACGTCCACGAGCACAAGCTCGGAATGATGATGATGGCCTGGGGTTCGGACTGGCCGACGGGCTTCGGCTTCCTCGACCAGATCGTCAACGGTTCGGCGATCAAGCCGTCGGGTGGCACCAACCTGATGGAGCTCGACGACAAGAAGATCAACGAGGCGCTCAAGGCCGGGATCGCCGACACCGATGACGCCGCCCGCACCAAGGCCTGGGGCGAGGTCGACAAGATGGTGATGGAGAACGCCTCCGCCGTGCCGCTGATCTACCGCAAGAACCTGCTGTACCGCCCGGAGTCGGCGACCAACGTCACGGTCACCCAGGCATACCTGGGCATGTACGACTACCTGTTGCTCGGCTCCTCCAAGTAGGAGCAAGCGTCTGCCGGGGGCCGGTCTCCAGGCGACGACGCCCGGCCCCCCGAACAAGTTGGAAAGGCAGGTGAAGGCACCGTGTCCGCCGGGACGGAACACCACCGTCCCGGCGGACGCGGCGCCACACGGCTGTGACTGCGTACATCATCCGACGCGTTATCGCCGCGGTGTTGCTGCTGCTGGTGGTCAGCGCAGTCACCTTCGCGATCTTCTTCTTCGTCCCGCAGCTCGCGGGACAGACCCCCGACCAGTTGGCCGCCCAGTACGTGGGCAAGGGCGCCAACCCCGATGCCGTACAGCAGGTCAAGGTCAGTCTCGGCCTCGACCAGCCGCTGTACATCCAGTACTTCGACTTCCTGCGGGCGATCGTCAGCGGCGCCACGTACAACTTCGGCCCCGAGCCGACGGTCTGCCACGCGCCCTGCTTCGGCTACTCCTTCCGGAGCCACGTCGAGGTGTGGCCGCAGATCACCGAGCGGCTGCCCATCACGCTCTCCCTGGCGATCGGCGCCGCCGTGATCTGGGTGGTCTCCGGTGTGGCCATCGGCGTGCTCTCGGCGCTCAAGCGCGGCTCGATCTTCGACCGCATCGCCATGATGACGGCGCTCGCCGGCGTCTCGCTGCCGATCTTCTTCACCGGCATGCTCGGTCTGGCGCTGTTCAGCTTCCAGTGGCCGATCTGGGAGAACCTGGAGTTCGTACCGCTCTCCGAGAGTCCGGCGCTGTGGGCCTGGAACCTGATCATCCCCTGGTGCAGCCTCGCCTTCCTCTACTCCGCCCTCTACGCCCGGCTGACCCGGGCCGGGATGCTGGAGACGATGGGTGAGGACTACGTCCGCACCGCCCGGGCCAAGGGCCTGCGGGAGCGGACCGTGGTCACCAAGCACGGCCTCCGGGCCGCGCTGACCCCGATCGTCACCATCTTCGGCATGGACTTCGCGCTGCTCCTCGGCGGCGCGGTGATCACCGAGCAGGTCTTCTCCTTCCAGGGGATGGGGGCCTATGCCATCCAGGCGGTGAAGGAGAACGACCTCCCCATGGTCATGGGTGTGACCCTGGTCGCGGCCTTCTTCATCGTCCTCTGCAATCTGCTGGTGGACCTGGTGTACGCCGCCATCGACCCCAGGGTGAGGTACTCGTGAGCGAGAAGGACGAACAGNNGCCCCGGCGGCCGCCCCGGCGGCCGTGGCCGAGCCGGTGGCCGTGCCTCCCGCCCGCACGGACGCCTTCCTGTCCGTACGGGACCTGCGCATCCAGTTCAGCACCGACGACGGCCTGGTGAAGGCCGTCGACGGGGTCAGCTTCGACGTCGAGCGCGGCAGGACGCTCGGCGTGGTGGGCGAGTCGGGCTCCGGCAAGTCCGTCACCTCCCTCGGCATCATGGGCCTGCACCGCGGTGCGGTCCGGATGTCCGGGGAGGTCTGGCTGGACGGCGAGGAGCTCGTCTCCGCCGACGCCGACCGGGTGCGCCGGCTGCGCGGCCGGAAGATGGCGATGATCTTCCAGGACCCGCTGACCGCGATGCACCCCTACTACACCATCGGTGCCCAGATCACCGAGGCGTACCGGGTGCACAACAAGACCAACAAGAAGACCGCCCGGAAGCGCACGGTCGAGATGCTCGACCGGGTCGGGATCCCCGAGCCCCACCGGCGGGTGGACGACTACCCGCACCAGTTCTCCGGCGGCATGCGGCAGCGCGCGATGATCGCGATGGCGCTGGTCAACAACCCCGAGCTGCTGATCGCCGACGAGCCGACGACCGCCCTGGACGTGACCGTCCAGGCGCAGATCCTCGACCTCATCCGGGACCTGCAGAACGAGTTCGGCTCCGCGGTCGTCATCATCACCCACGACCTGGGAGTCGTCGCCGAGGTGGCCGACGACATCCTGGTGATGTACGGCGGCCGCTGCGTCGAGAAGGGCAGCGCCGAGGAGGTCTTCTACGGGCCGCGGCACCCGTACACCTGGGGCCTGCTGGGCTCGATGCCGCGCATCGACCGCGAGCAGACCGACCGGCTCATCCCGGTCAAGGGCACCCCGCCGAGCCTCATCAACGTGCCCAGCGGCTGTGCCTTCCACCCCCGCTGCCCGTACGCCGACGTGCCCAAGAACAACGTCACCCGCACCGAAGTACCGGAGCTGCAAGAGGTCGGCGGCGGGCACTTCTCCGCCTGCCACATGACGCAGCAGGAGCGGACGCGGATCTGGACCGAAGAGATTGCGCCGAAGCTGTGACCGCGAAGGACGAGGACCAGGCCGTGGCTGACAAGACCGGTTCCGTGAAGCCATTGACCATCCCCCAGCAGCCGGCCGACGGTGAACCGGAGCCCCTGCTCAAGGTCTCCGGCCTGGTCAAGCACTTCCCGATCCACCAGGGGCTGCTGCGCCGCCAGGTCGGCGCCGTGCAAGCCGTGGACGGGATCGACTTCGACGTACGGCCGGGGGAGACCCTGGGCGTGGTCGGCGAGTCGGGCTGCGGCAAGTCCACCATGGGACGGCTGATCACCCGGCTGCTGGAGCCCACCGGGGGGAAGATCGAGTTCGAGGGGCGGGACATCACCCACCTCTCGGCCGGGAAGATGCGGCCGATGCGCCGCAACGTCCAGATGATCTTCCAGGACCCGTACTCGTCGCTCAATCCGCGGCACACGGTCGGGACGATCGTCGGGGCGCCCTTCAAGCTCCAGGGCGTCCGGCCCGACGGCGGGCTGAAGAAGGAGATCCAGCGGATCCTGGAGCTGGTCGGACTCAACCCCGAGCACTACAACCGCTATCCGCACGAGTTCTCCGGCGGGCAGCGGCAGCGCATCGGCATCGCGCGGGCGCTGGCGCTCAAGCCGAAGCTGGTCGTCGCCGACGAGCCGGTCTCGGCGCTGGACGTGTCGATCCAGGCGCAGGTGGTCAACCTGCTGGACGATCTCCAGGACGAGCTGGGCCTGACGTACGTGATCATCGCGCACGACCTGTCCGTCATCCGGCACGTCTCGGACCGGATCGCCGTGATGTACCTCGGCAAGATCGTCGAACTGGCGGACCGCGACGCGCTCTACTCGGCGCCGATGCACCCGTACACCAAGGCGCTGATGTCGGCGGTGCCGGTGCCGGACCCCCGGCGGCGCGGGCAGAGCGAACGCATCCTGCTCAAGGGCGATGTGCCCTCGCCGATCTCGCCGCCCTCGGGCTGCCGCTTCCACACCCGCTGCTGGAAGGCGACCGAGGTCTGCAGGGTGCAGGAGCCGCCGCTGCTCCAGCTGCAGACGGGCCACCGGGTGGCCTGTCACCACCCGGAGAACGCCCCGGACCAGGTGCCGGCCGACACGCTGCTGCCGGAGGCCCTGGAGGCCCTGGAGGCGCTGGAGATCATCGAGGTGAGGACGGCCGGCGCGGCGGACGGGACCTCCGCGGCGAAGGCCCCCGAGGCGGCGGCAGCCCCGTCGCTGGACAAGGCCGGCGGGCCGGCGGGCGAGAAGCCCGCCAAGAAGGCCGGCGGGAAGGCCGTCGAGAAGGCCGGGAGGCCCGGCGAGAAGGCCGGAGAGCCGGTCGAGAAGTCGGTCGAGAAGGACCAGTAGCGCGGCCTCGGTGAGCACCCGGCAGAATTGCCGGGTGCTCACCGATTTGTTCGCCCCCTCCCTCATGCACGCGCTGGACATCGCCGGGATCTTCGTCTTCGCGATCTCCGGCGCGCTGCTCGCCGTACGCAAGAATTTCGACGTGTTCGGCATCGTGGTGCTCGCCGTGGCCACCGGGACCGGGGGCGGGCTGGCCCGCGACCTGATCATCGGTGCCGTGCCGCCCGCGGCCTTCACCGATCTCGGGTATCTCCTCACCCCGCTCGTCGCGGCCGTCCTGGTCTTCTTCCTGCATCCGCAGGTGGAGCGGATCAACAGCGCGGTCGGCGTCTTCGACGCGGCCGGGCTCGGCCTGTTCTGCGTGGTCGGCACCACGAAGGCGTACGACTACGGGTTCTCGCTGCCCTTCGCCGCCGTCCTCGGCGTCGTCACGGCCGCGGGCGGCGGTGTGCTGCGCGATGTGCTCGCCAACGAGGTGCCGTCGCTGCTGCGCTGGGACCGGGAGATCTACGCCGTGCCGGCCGTCGTCGGCGCGGCGATGTGCGCCGTACTCATCCAGTTCGAGGCGCTCAACGCGCTGACCAGTGCGCTGTCCGCCGCGACCGCCTTCCTGCTCCGGCTGTGCGCCATCCGGCTGGGCTGGCGGGCGCCCCGGGCCTGGCACCGCAGATCCTCGGCGGCCGAGGAGGACTGACGGCCCGGCGTCCCATACCGTTGAAGCCTGTACGAATTCCGTACGGATATACCGGTCAGTAACATTTCCGTGTAGCGTGCAGCCCATGGCACAGGCAACCATCGGTAACAGCGAGTTCGACCGGGACACCGCAGTGGTACTGCGCGAGCCCGGCGTCCACGACGCGGAGCTCTCCGCCGGCTGGACGATCATCCACGCCGTCAACGGCGGCTATCTGCTCGCCATGGTGGGCCGTGCCCTCGGCGAGGTGCTTCCGCACTCCGATCCCTTCACGATCACCGCCCACTACCTCACCGCCTCCCGGCCGGGCCCCGCCCGGATCCGCACCGAGGTCGTACGGACCGGCCGGACGCTGTCCACCGGCCAGGCGTCCCTGGTGCAGTTCGCCGAGGACGGCACCGAGGTGGAACGCCTGCGCGTCGTCGCCGGTTACGGCGACCTGGACGGCCTCCCGGACGACGTCCGCACCACGGCCGAGCCGCCCGTCATGCCGCCGTACGAGGAGTGCCTCGGAGCCCGCAACGCGCCCGACGAGGTGGCCGCGCTGCTCGGCGGCACGGAGATCGCCGGCCGGCTCGACGTCCGGCTGGTCCCGGAGACCACGGGCTGGGCGGTCGGCAACCCCTCCGGGCGCGGCGAGATGCGCGGCTGGTTCGGCCTCTCCGACGGCCGCGACCCCGACCCGCTCTCCCTGCTGCTGGCCGTGGACGCGCTGCCGCCCACCGCCTTCGAGTTGGGGCTGTCCGGGTGGGTCCCGACGGTCGAGCTCACCGCCCACATACGCTGCCGTCCCGCGCCCGGGCCGCTGCGCGTGGCCATCACCACCCGCAACCTCGCCGGCGGTTTCCTGGAGGAGGACGCGGAGGTCTGGGACAGCAAGGACCGCCTCGTCGCCCAGTCCCGCCAACTCGCCCGGGCCCTGACCGCCTGACGGCGGGTCACAGCGCCGGAACGGCTGCCGTGTGCGGGCTGTTCCGGGCTGTTCCGGCGGTTGCGCGCGGCGGTGCCGGTGACGCTCGTCATGGGTGCCGGCGGCTCGTGTCCGTACGGCGGGTCCGTACGGCCTGGCCCGTACGGGTCGGATCCGGCCCGACGACTGCCTGTCCGAACGAGCCTCGGGGGCGGCCGGCTCGTGCCCCTGTGGCCGGCCCGGACGGCCTGCTCCGTACGGTCCGGCCCGTACCGTCTGGCTCGTACCGCCTGGCCCCGTACCGCCTGGCTCGTACCGCCCGGCTCGTACCGCCCGGCCCGTACAGGCCCCCGATCCGGCCGACGACCGACCCGTCCGACCCGGCCCCGCAGGCCCGTCCGTTCCGCCCGTCGAAGCCGCCCGCCCGGCTTCCGCCGTCGCGCGCCGGGGGTGCGCCCCTGACGCGGTCCGCCCCGGCTCGTAGAATCGTGACCACCATGGCCTATCTCGATCACGCCGCCACCACCCCCATGCTCCCGGAGGCGGTGCGGGCGGTGACTGCCCAATCCGCCGTCACCGGCAACGCCTCCTCCCTGCACGCGGCAGGGCGGCGGGCCCGGCGCACCGTCGAGGAGTCCCGCGAGGCGCTCGCGGCGGCGCTCGGCGCTCGGCCCAGCGAGGTGGTGTTCACCTCGGGCGGCACGGAGTCCGACAATCTCGCCGTGAAGGGCCTCTACTGGTCCCGGCGGGACGCCGACCCGCGCCGCACCCGGATCCTCGCCAGCCCCGTCGAACACCACGCGGTGCTCGACGCCGTCGACTGGCTCGCCGAGCACGAGGGGGCCCGGGTCGAGTACCTCCCGGTGGACCTGTTCGGGCGGGTGAGCCCCGACGCGCTGCGCGAGGCGATCGAGCGCGACCCGGACGACATCGCGCTAGTGACCGTGATGTGGGCGAACAACGAGATCGGCACCGTCATGCCGGTCCGCGAGCTGGCCTCGGTGGCCCGCGAGCACGGCGTTCCGATGCACGCCGACGCCGTGCAGGCGTTCGGCCAGCTGGAGATCGACTTCGCCGGTTCCGGCCTCAGCGCGCTCACCGTCTCCGGCCACAAGATCGGCGGCCCGTACGGCATCGGCGCCCTGCTGCTCGGCCGGGAGTACGCTCCCGTGCCGCTGCTGCACGGCGGCGGGCAGGAGCGCCAGGTGCGCTCCGGCACGCTGGACGTCCCGGCCATAGCCGCCTTCGCCGCGGCCGGCCGGTACGCCGCGGAGCACCGGGAGGAGTTCGCGCGGGAGATCGGCGCGCTGCGCGACGACCTGGTGACGGCCGTACGCGCGGCGGTGCCCGACGCCGTCCTCGGCGGCGACCCGGACCCGGCGGGCCGGCTGCCCGCCAACGCGCACTTCTCCTTCCCCGGCTGCGAGGGGGACTCGCTGCTGCTCCTGCTCGACGCCCAGGGCATCGAGTGCTCCACGGGCTCGGCCTGCACCGCCGGGGTCGCCCAGCCGAGCCATGTCGTCCTGGCCACCGGCGCCACCCCCGACCAGGCCCGCGGCACGCTGCGCTTCTCCTTCGGACACACGTCCACGGAGGCGGACGTGACGGCGGTGGCGAAGGCGATCGGCCCCGCGGTGGAGCGGGCACGGGCGGCCGGGCTCAGCTGACGGGACGGGACGGCAGGCGGCTCGGCCGGCCACCCGACGACAGCCGGCCACCCGACGCGGCCGGCGACCCGGCCGATCAGCCGACGCGACCGGGCGCGGCCGGACGCCGTGAACCATCCGATCCCCGTGGGATCAGCCGAGGCACGTGGGATCAGCCGCGGCCGCCGGGGATCACCCCGTGCCCGCCGGGCTGCCGGAGGGCTTCGGAGCGGGCGGGCGGGCCCGCTGGACCAGCTTGATGTAGCGGTCCCAGTCCCAGTTCGGGCCCGGGTCGCTGTGATCGGTTCCCGGCACCTCGACATGGCCGACGATGTGCTCCCGGTCCCGCGGAATGCCGTACCGCTCGCAGATCCCGGCGACCAGCCGGGCGGACGACTCGTACATCGTGGCGGTCAGATATTCGGGCCGGTCGACCCAGCCCTCGTGCTCTATGCCGACGCTGCGCTCGTTGTAGTCGCGGTTGCCCGCCTGGTAGGCGACGTCCAGCTCGCGGACCATCTGCGCGACGTGGCCGTCCTCCGCCCGCACCACGTAGTGGGTCGCCGCGCGGTTCGCCGGGTCCTGGAAGACCTTGAGCGTCACCGGGTACGTCGCCTGCGGCACGTGGATCACCACCCGGTCGATGGTGAAGTCGTACGGCCGGTCCGCCCGCCGCCAGTTCGAGTCCGAGGCAGGTATCCACTCGGCGCCCGGGTGATCCGTGTCGCCCTCCCGGCGGGGGCGGTCGACGCCGGGGACGCGGTACCACCACCGGGTGGGTTCGTCCGCCGCCAGGTATCCGGCCGCGCCCAGTCCCACCGCGCCGCCGCCGATCAGCAGGGCACGCCGGCTGATGCCCTTGCGGGACTGCTGTGCTGCCATCCGTACCCCTGTGTGCTTCGCTCGTCTCCGTCAGCTCGACAACGTGTGCGAAGGCCGCGCTGTTCCGCCGGAGGCGGAGTCTCGTGGGGAGCACCGGCCGGTGCCCTTACCCTGGTAGCGATATGAACGACTTTCCTGGTGCACCCACTGCTCCCCGCGACGGCGTCCGGCTGCGGGTCCTCGCCGCCATGTCGGGCGGAGTCGACTCCGCCGTCGCCGCCGCCCGCGCCGCCGAGGCCGGACACGAGGTGACCGGTGTCCACCTGGCGCTCTCCGCGAACCCGAAGTCCTTCCGCACGGGCGCGCGCGGCTGCTGCACCATCGAGGACAGCCACGACGCGCGCCGGGCCGCCGACGTCATCGGCATCCCCTTCTACGTCTGGGACCTCGCCGAGCGCTTCCGCGAGGACGTGGTGGACGACTTCGTCGCCGAGTACGCGGCGGGGCGCACCCCGAACCCGTGCCTGCGCTGCAACGAGAAGATCAAGTTCGCCGCGCTGCTGGACAAGGCGCTCGCCCTCGGCTTCGACGCGGTCTGCACCGGCCATTACGCCACCGTCGTGCTGACCGAGGACGGCAGCCGCGAGCTGCACCGGGCCTCGGACATGGCCAAGGACCAGAGCTACGTGCTCGGCGTGCTCGACGAGCGGCAGCTCGCCCACGCGATGTTCCCGCTCGGCGACACCCTCACGACGAAGGGCGAGATTCGGGCCGAGGCCGAGCGGCGCGGGCTGGCCGTCGCCAAGAAGCCCGACAGCCACGANNACAGCCACGACATCTGCTTCATCGCCGACGGCGACACCCAGGGCTTCCTCGCGAAGCACCTCGGCACCGCCGAGGGCGACATCGTCGACGAGAGCGGCGCGAAGCTGGGCAGCCACGAGGGCGCGTACGGCTTCACCATCGGCCAGCGCAAGGGGCTGCGGCTCGGCGTCCCGGCGGCGGACGGCAAGCCGCGCTACGTCCTGGACATCTCGCCGGTGGACAACACGGTCACGGTCGGCCCGCAGGAGGCCCTGGACGTGACCGCGCTCACCGCGATCAGGCCCCGCTGGTGCGGCACGGCCCCGGTCGGCCCCGGCACGTACACCGTGCAGCTGCGCGCCCACGGGGGCGAGACGCCGGCCCGGGCGGAGCCGGTGGACGGCCCCGACGGCCCGGAGCTGCGGGTGGCCCTCACCGAGC
>DOWQ01000648.1:0-2996 GCA_003519485.1 Streptomyces sp.
CCGGCTCTGACCACCAGGTTTTCCGGCCGTCATCGCATGGTGGGCCCCGCCCCGGGTACCGGGTGCGGGACGAACGCGCATCCGAGGAAGGACCTCTGCCATGACCGAACGACGCTCCGGGGAGTCTCCGGCCGACCGCAGGCGTACCCCGCGGGATCTGCCGGACCAGCAGGCGGGCCCGGACCGCACGGCCGACCGTTGGGACGCGAACCTCCCCGTGGAGCCGGAGCCGGAGTCGGACGGCGCCCCGGCCGAGGAGTTGCCGGACACCGACGAGGCCGGCACCGGCCGGCGGGGCGAGCGCGGCGGGCCGCCCCCGGACACCGAGCAGCCGGTCCCCGACGAGCCCGCCGGGTGAGCGGACGCCACGGGGACCGGCTGTCGGCCTCGTCGGGGCCAGGGAAAGCACCTCGGCCACCTCCGCGTCNNGGGAGCCGCCTGACATGCGGCCGCTGCGGGCGCCTGTCCGGGTCAGGCGCCCGCAGCGACCGCACAGCCTCGACGGTTCAGCTCGTCACTCAGTGACGGTTCAGCTTCGTCACTCAGTGGTTGCGGAGCGCCGAGATCAGCTGCTCCTTGCTCATGTTCGACCTGCCGCCGATACCCACCTTCTTGGCCTCGCGGTACAGGTCCTCCTTCGTCTGCCGCTCGTACTTGTCGGACTCCCCGCCCTTGCGCCCCGTCTGCTTGCGCGAGCCCTTGGCGGCGTCGTTGGCGATCCTGGCCGCCTTCTCCTTGCTCGCGCCCTCGCGGCGCAGCGCCTCGTAGGTCTTCTCGTCCTTGATACNNGTCTTGCGCAGGGCGGGCAGCAGCGTCTCGCGCGCCCAGTCCAGGAAGGCGTGCTGGCTGCCGCCGCCGACCTGCACCAGCGCGACCTCCGTGAAGCCGGCTTCGGCGTACGGCTTCACGGCCTCCACGAAGGCCGCGGGGTCGTCGCCGCACGGGATCGACTCCGCCACGTCCTCGGTCCGTACGAAGCTGGTGGCTGCCTCGAAGGAGGCGGGGCCGGGCAGTTCGGAGTTGACCTTCCAGCCGCCGCCGAACCAGCGGAACTGGTCGTGAGCGCGGCGCACGGCGGCCTCCCGGTCCGGGTCGTAGCAGACGGGCAGCTGGCCGACACGCGGCTTGTCCGCGCCGCCGTAGCGGTCGAACGCCTCCAGCAGGCCGGCCTTCGGCTCGGTGGCGATCACCAGGTCCGCCAGCCGGCCGGCGAGCTCGCAGGACTGCTCCCCCGAGACGGCGATGCCGATGGGCGGGGCCTGCTCGGGGAGGTCCCAGAGCTTGGCGGACTCCACGTCGAAGTGCGTGCCGTGGTGATTGACGTACCCGCCGTCGAAGAGCGCCCGGATGATGCCCACGGCCTCGTCGAGCATCTCGTGCCGTACGTCGGCGGGCGGCCAGCCGCCGCCGACGACATGCTCGTTGAGGTTCTCGCCCGATCCCAGACCGAGCCGGAAGCGGCCCTCGGACAGCAGTTGCAGTGTGGCCGCCTTCTGGGCGACGACCGCCGGGTGGTAGCGGATCGTCGGGCAGGTGACGTACGTCATCAGCGGGATGCGGGAGGTCGCCTGCGCGGCGGCGCCGAGGACGGTCCACGCGTGCGGCGCGTGGCCCTGGGAGGCGAGCCAGGGGAAATAGTGGTCGGAGGTGACGGAGAAGTCGAACCCGGCCTCCTCGGCATGGACCACGTGGTCGACGAGTTCGCGCGGCCCGGCCTGCTCGGTCATCATCGTGTAGCCGATTTGTACCATGCGTCCCGGAGTGCCCTGGGGGGCCTGCCGGAAACCCCGGGGGCCGTCACCCGGCCCGGCGGCTCCGGNNGCCCCGGCTGTCCTTGCGGCCCAGGACGCGACTCGTCCGGGAGGCGATGCCCCAGGCGGTGACCCGCCACAGGGCCTCGACGACGATGTCCCGGCTCATCTTGCTGTCCCCCGCCTCCCGCTCCACGAAGGTGATGGGCACCTCGACCACCCGGAAACCGGCACTGACCGCCCGCCGGGCCAGGTCCACCTGGAAGCAGTAGCCCTGCGAGGCCACGTCCTCCATGCCGAGGCCGCGGAGGGTCTCCGTACGGAAGGCCCGGTAGCCGCCGGTGATGTCCCGGATCGGCACGCCCAGCAGGACCCGGGAGTAGGTGCTGCCGCCGAGGGAGAGCATCTGGCGCCACTTCGGCCAGTTCACGACCCGGCCGCCCGGCACCCAGCGGGAGCCGAGGACGAGGTCGGCGCCCTTGAGGGCGGTGAGCAGCCGGGGCAGCTCCTCGGGCTGGTGCGAGCCGTCGGCGTCCATCTCGACGAGGACGCCGTAGCCGTGCTCCATGCCCCAGCGGAAGCCGGCGAGATAGGCCAGGCCGAGACCTTCCTTGCCCGGCCGGTGCAGCACATGGACCTGCTCGTCCTCGGCGGCGAGCTCGTCGGCGAGCTTGCCGGTGCCGTCCGGGCTGTTGTCGTCGGCGACGAGGATGTGGGCACCCGGCACGGCGGACCGCACCCGGCCGACCACCGGTTTGATGTTCTCGGCCTCGTTGTAGGTCGGGATGATCACCAAAGGTGTGCCGAGCGGATTGTGCCGCCCCTGACCCTCACCGTCGTTCACTGCTGTCCCCTCCGGTCCGCGCGTCCTCGCCGGCCGAGCAGGACCGCGGCGGCACAGGACAGAAGCCCCACGATAGCGAGCACCCACTCCGGGGTCGCGCCGACACGGTCGGCGACGGTCGTCTCATCCCGCAGCGGGAGGTCCGCGGTGATCACGTCCTGTGTGAACTCCTCGGTGCGCTGTTTGATCGTCCCGTCGGGCGCGACGACGGCGCTGATCCCGCTCGTCGCCGCGGTGACGACGGCCCGGCCGTGCTCGACGGCGCGCAGCTTGGACATCACCAGCTGCTGTTCCGGCTGGCCGGTGTTGCCGTACGTGGCGTTGTTCGTCTGGATGACGAGCGCGCGGGCACCCGCCGTGACCGTGTCCCGGACGATCTCGTCGTAGGCCACCTCGAAGCA
>DOWQ01000648.1:3074-3238 GCA_003519485.1 Streptomyces sp.
CCGGGGCCGGTCTGCGGGTCCCAGACGATGCCCTGGTTCTCGACGTAGCCCTCCTTCTCCGGATGGTCGACCAGCGCGCCGACGAGGATCGGCACGCCCACCGCGCGGGCGGCCTCGTCGATCCGGGCGTACGCCTCCGGGTACTGGTACGGGTCCAGGTCCGA
>DOWQ01000531.1:0-216 GCA_003519485.1 Streptomyces sp.
CGGCATCCGCTGACGGGGCTGCGCCACGGCGGTCGCGTCCCGAAGGGCTCGGTGCTGCCGGACCGGGCGCCGGTGTCCGCCGTCGGCGGCGCCCGGAAGCGGGCGCAGCGCACGGCACGAGCCCCCGGCACGGATCTTTCGACCGTGTGCCGGGGGCTCGCGCCGTGCGGGCTCGCGCCGTGTCGCGCGGGCGCGTCAGCCGATCTGCGCGCCGTA
>DOWQ01000531.1:342-2985 GCA_003519485.1 Streptomyces sp.
ACCACACCGCTGTGCACCTGGGTCGTGCTGCCGCTGCGCTCGACGTCCTGGCCGACGATGGGATCCGCCGCCTGGGTGATCTCCTGCGTCGTGCCGTCGTACATGTTCACCGCGCTCGGGTGCTCATCGGCCCCGGTGTACGCGACGAGGGCGTAGTCGCTGCCCGGGAAGGTGGAGCTCTCCGTCACCCCGGCCTCCGGCCCGCCGCGGGACGCGGACCAGCTCTGACCGGTCTCGGCGCAGTGCCCGGCGGTCAGGAAGTACGGCTCGCCGTCCTTGACGACGTTGAAGCCGAGTGAGCAGCGGACGTCCTCCGAGTGGATCGCGTCACCACCCGCGAGGAAGGGCTTGATCTCGGTCTCGATCCGCTCGAGCCTGGCCGTCGAACCGAGCCGGTCGATCACTTTCTCGACCCGGTTCAGCTCGGCGCCGGTGACCGTGCGGTCGGCCTTGACGACGACCTTGTTGACCCTCGGGTCGGCCGCCCAGGCGGTGCCGGGGATCGTGGCCCGGTCCATCAGCACCTTGCGGACGGCGTCGAGTTCGGCGCGTGAGTGCTCGACGATCCTCGCTTCGGCACCGGCCTGGCGCGCCACGCCCGCCGCCTTCTCGTTGAGGACGTTGACCACCAGCCGCTTGGTCTCCGACTCGTAGTAGGCACCCGCGGCGTCCTCCTTGAGCTGCGCGGCGATCGTGGCCGAGAGTTTCCCGGCGGCGCTCGGCGAGAGTGCGGTCGGGGTGGGTTCGGGAGCGGCGGCGTTGGCGTGCGGAAGGGCCAGGGCCATGGTGGCGAGGACCGCGGCACCTGTGCCGGCGATGACGGCTCGGGACCGGGAAAGTCGGTGCTTCAACTCACTGCCTCCTGTGGGGGACGGGCCCGTCAGCTGGGGGCGTGCGGGCCCGGAGGTGGTCGGCGTACCCCGATCCTTGCTCAGCTCCGGACCGCGCGCGCCGCGACGGAGGGCAAACGGGTGAGCCGCCGGGGCCGACGGCGTACGCGAGCGGGAGGACGGAGACGGGCGCACCGGCCGCATCGGCGCCGGGGGGCGGCCGGCCCGTGCTCGGGAAACGGTGACGGGACCGGCCTCCGGCAGGGCATGTGTTCACTCTCTGAACTCGGGTGCGTCCGCGACCGCTGAACAGCTGGCCCATACCAAGCTATTGACACCTCGTCGGTTCATTCGTTGAATCGACGGTGCACCCCGCTTACCCGGCTCTCCCCCACCCCGGGCGTAGCTATGTCATGACCATGACCTTGCGCGCCCTCTGCCCCAGATCCGGATGTGATGTCCTTGCGTGCCTCACGGATACCCAGACGCCGCACCGTCTCCGCCGCCCTGCTCGCCCTGAGCCTCGCCCTGATCGTGCCCGGTTCCGCACAGGCGGGCCCGGCCCCGGCCGCCGGGCCCGCGCCCGCAGCCGAGCCCGCAGCCGCAGCCGTCACCTTCAACGACGACTTCAACGGCGCGGCCGGCTCCGCCCCCGACTCGTCCAAGTGGCAGATCGAGACGGGCGACAACGTCAGCAACCACGAACGCCAGTACTACACCGCGGGCAACCGGAACGCCGCCCTGGACGGCCAGGGGCACCTGGTCATCACGGCCCGCAAGGAGAACCCGGCCGGCTACCAGTGTTGGTACGGCACCTGCGAGTACACCTCCGCGCGGCTCAACACCTCGGGGAGGTTCACCACGACCTACGGGCGGGTCGAGGCCCGGATCAAGGTCCCGCGCGGCCAGGGCATGTGGCCCGCCTTCTGGATGCTGGGCAACGACATCGGCAGCGTCGGCTGGCCCGCCAGCGGCGAGATCGACGTCATGGAGAACGTCGGCTTCGAGCCGAGCACCGTGCACGGCACGCTGCACGGCCCCGGCTACTCGGGCAGCGGCGGCATCGGCGCCGCCTACACCCTGCCCGGCGGACAGGTGTTCGCCGACGACTTCCACACCTTCGCCGTCGACTGGGCCCCTGACTCGGTCACCTGGTCGGTCGACGGCAACGTCTACCAGCGCCGTACGCCCGCCGACCTGGGAGGCAACGCCTGGGTCTTCAACAAGCCGTTCTTCCTGATCCTCAACCTCGCGGTCGGCGGCTACTGGCCCGGCGACCCCGACGGCAGCACCACCTTCCCGCAGCAGCTGGTCGTCGACTACGTACGCGTCACCAGCGACGACGGATCGGGCAGCGGCGGTACGGGGCCCGTCACGGGGCTGGCCGGCAAGTGCCTGGACGTCGCCGGCGCGAACAGCGCCAACGGCACCGCGGTCCAGCTCTGGGACTGCAACAACACCGCCGCCCAGCAGTGGACCCGGGCCTCCGACGGCACTCTCCGGGCGCTGGGCAAATGCCTCGACGTACGGGAGAACGGCACGGCCGACGGCACGCCCGTCCAGCTCTGGGACTGCAACGACAGACCGAACCAGCAATGGGTCGTCACCGGGGCCCGCGACATCGTCAACCCGCAGGCCGACAAGTGCCTGGACGTCACCGGCAACAACGCGGCCAACGGCACGCCGGCACAGATCTGGACCTGCGCCGGCACCGCTAACCAGAAGTGGACGGTGTGACGGCACATCACCCCGCACCCGCGGGCCGCCGCCCGGACGCACCGCGCGAGCCGCGCCGGTCAGTCCGGGCGGCGCG
>DOWQ01000262.1 GCA_003519485.1 Streptomyces sp.
GCGGGTCGGGGCGGGAGCGAGCGCGGGGGGCGCCGGACCGGGCAGGAGCACGGCCCGGTCCGGCGCCCCCTGCCGAGCCGTCCGACCGTCCGTACACGCCCGGGCATACAAGAGCGGGCCGTCCGACCGGACGGCCCGCTCTGTTCACTGTGGAGCTAAGGAGAATTGAACNNTACCAACTGAGCTATAGCCCCGCGCTACTCCGCCGCGGGTACTCCGCGGCGGCATCGCCAACTTTACACGGACTGACCCGTCCCACGCCAAATCCTTCTCCGCCCCGGCGCACCCTCCGGGTAGCATCGGCCTCTCGGGGCCCAACGGCCACATGAGTCATGTCCTCCCCTCGTATTCCGACTGGAGCCACACAACGTGACCGCGATGGAGTCGGCCGACGACGCCCCCGCCCTCCCCAGCCCGGCCGCCGTACGGGAACTGACGCGCGACCGCCCCGTCCTCGCCGCCACGCTGTGCTGCCTGCTGTCGTTCACCGCCTTCTGGGTGGTGCAGCGGCTCGCGGACGTGACGATGATCGACCTGATGGTCTATCGGGCCGAGGGCTGGACGGCCCGCACCGGACACGACCTCTACGACATGCGGGCCACCGAGGCCGGGCTTCCGAACACCTATCCGCCGTTCGCCGCCCTGCTGTTCATGCCGCTCACCCTGGTCGGCGTCCCGGAGATGCGGACGCTGGCCACCCTCGGGAACCTCGCGCTGCTCGTGGCCCTCGTCCATCTCGCGCTGCGGCTGACCGGCCGGCCGCTGCCGGTGTCCCGCCCCGCCGCCGCCCTGGCCCTCTCCGCCGCCGTCGTCTGGTGCGAACCCATATGGACGACGCTGCGCTACGGCCAGATCAATCTGCTGCTCACGGTGCTGGTGCTGTGGGACCTGACCCGCCGCCCCGGCGACGCCGGTTACCGCTGGGTGGGGCTGGGCATCGGGATCGCCGCTGGCATCAAGCTCACCCCGGCGCTGTTCGCGGTGCTGCTGACGACCGCAGGACTCGTACGGGCATGGCAGCGGCTGCGCGCCAGGAGCCGGACCGGCCCTGCGCAGGACCCTGGCCGTACGGGGCTGCTCCAAGCCTGCTGGAACCCGCTGCTGCGGCAGGCGGTGACGGCCTGCGCCGCCTTCCTGGGGACGGTGCTGCTGGCCGGACTGCTGATGCCGCGCGACTCCCACCGCTTCTGGACCGAGGTGGTGTTCAGCGCGAACCGCCCGGGCCATGTCGAGCAGACCGCCAACCAGTCACTGCGCGGGCTGCTGGCCCGGCTGCTGCACACCCCTGAGCCGGGCGTGTGGTGGCTCGCCGCCGCCGCGGTGGTCACCCTCGCCGGGCTGGCCGCCGGTACGGCCGCGCTGCTCGCCGGGCTCGAGGCCTGGGCGGTGTCGGCGTGCGCGGTCACCGCCCTGCTGATCAGCCCCGTCGCCTGGTCGCACCACTGGGTGTGGTGCGTGCCGCTGCTCCTGCTGCTTGGGTCGGAGGCACTGCGCCGGTCCGGCCGCCGGCTGTGGCGGGCCGGCACGGTCGCCACCGGGCTGCTGTTCTGCTCGTACGCGCTGTGGTGGGTGCCGCACACCCCCGGCGAGCGGGCCGAACTGCGCCAGCACGCGGGGCAGATGCTGCTCTCGGGGGGCTATCCGCTGTTCGGCGCGGCCTTCCTGTGCCTCGCCGCGGTCGTCGCGGTACGGGCCCGGCGACGTCAGGCCGTGGCGAAGGAGTAGAAGCGCTTGAGCGTGCAGTGCTCGTCGAGCAGGCGGCCGTAGATCGGCTCGCCGTCGAGCTCGCGGTACGTCTCGATCGGATCGCCCACGATGATCAGCGCGCGGGCGCACTCCTCGCACCAGTACTGGTAGTCGGAGCTGAGCGGCTCCATGTCGCGGACGATCGGCGTGCCGCTGCCGCACCAGTCGCACTTCCTGCTGTGTGCACCCATCAGTCAGCTCCAGCTGTGGCCGCAGGCCGTACAGACGTAGGAGATGCCGCCGTTGTCGCCGAGCACCTGTGCGACAAGGACCGAGCCGCAGGACGGGCAGTGAAGAAGGGTCCCGGCATTGCCGAGAAGTCCCGCCGCCTTCTCGGACGTGCTGGTCGGCATGCAACTCCCTCCCCTTCCGGTCTCCGATTCTGCCATGGGACCGCCACCGGGTCAGCGCCCTCGCCGCAGGAGTCGCTCCGGCACGGGTCTGCGGGCGGACGTTTCCGGGAAACGCAACGATCCCGCCTCCCGGAAGCGGGAGACGGGATCGGAGAAATGTGGAGCTAAGGAGAATTGAACTCCTGACCTCCTGCATGCCATGCAGGCGCTCTACCAACTGAGCTATAGCCCCGCCGTTCCCGACGCGCCGGTTTTCGCTTTCCACCGCTGCGTCGTGAACGAGAAGAAGCTTAACCGGTGACCAGGCCGAATGAGAAATCCGGCCCCTGCCGGTCCGCTTCCGGGCCCCCGCCGGCCGCTGCCGGCCCCGCCGCTACGACGCCGGCCGGTCGCCGTCGGCAGCCAAGCCGTCAGTCGTCGTCGCCGAGCACCGGCTCGGGCAGCGTCCCGGCGTTGTGCTCCGTGAGCCGCCAGCCGCGCGCGCCTTCGCTGAGCACCGACCAGCAGCAGTTGGAGAGGCCGCCGAGCGCCTCCCAGTGCTTCGGGGCCAGGCCGAGCAGCCGGCCGATGGTCGTACGGATCGTGCCGCCGTGGCTGGCCACGACGAGCGTGCCGCCGTCGGGCAGCTTGTCGGCATGGCCACCGACCACGGGCGCCGCCCGGTCCGCGACCTCGGTCTCCAGCTCGCCGCCGCCGCGCCGCACCGGCTCACCGCGCTTCCACGCGGCGTACTGCTCGCCGTGCTGCTCGATGATCTCCTCGTGCGTCAGGCCCTGCCAGCTGCCGGCGTAGGTCTCCCGGAGGTTCGCGTCGTGCGTGACCTCCAGGCCGGACACAGCGGCCAGCTCGGCGGCCGTGGCCGCCGCGCGCCGGAGGTCGGAGGCGACGATCGCGTGCGGCTCCAGGGCTGCCAGCAGCCGGGCGGCCCGGCGCGCCTGATTGAGCCCGGCATCCGTCAGCTCGATGTCCGTCGTCCCCTGGAAGCGGCGCTCCAGATTCCAGGCGGTCTGGCCGTGCCGCCACAGAACGATTCGGCGGCCGCGGCCGCTGCTGCTGCTGCCGTTCAGCTCAGCTCACCGTCCCACTCGTCGGCCTTCGCGGCCTCCGCCGCCTCCGCGGCCTGGACCTTGGCGTGCTCCCCGGCCTTGCCGCGGGTGGCGACGGCGTCGGCGGGCAGCTCCATCTCGGGGCAGTCCTTCCAGAGCCGCTCCATGGCGTAGAAGACCCGCTCCTCGCTGTGCTGGACGTGCACCACGATGTCCACGTAGTCGAGCAGCACCCAGCGCGCCTCGCGGTCGCCCTCGCGGCGCACGGGCTTGACGCCCAGCTCCTTGTTCAGGTGCTCCTCGATCCCGTCGACGATCGACTTGACCTGCCGGTCGTTGGGGGCCGAGGCCAGCAGGAAGGCGTCGGTGATCGAGAGCACCTCGCTGACGTCGTACGCGATGATGTCGTGCGCGAGCTTGTCGGCGGCTGCCTGGGCAGCGGCCTTGATCAGCTCGGTGGAGTGGTCCGTGGCGGTCACAAGCAAGCTTTCGTCGAGGGGCGGGGTCCGGTCACGGCGGCCGAAGGCCCCGCGACCGGTATCCAGGGTCTCACGACCCGCGGACACCCCCGGTACACCCTCGCCCCGCCCCGGACCCCGGCGGGGGTNNCCGCCGGCCGCCGCCCCGTAGTCCTGGCCCAGTACGACCGTCACATCCGCGTTGGACGGGCCCTTGCCCTTCACCACGGCGCTCTCCGGGAGCCCCAGTGTGATGGCGATCTCCTTGGCCTTCGCCGCCTGGGCGGGATCGGCGTACGTCACCCGGGACGCCGGCACCGCCGCGTCGGCCGAGCCGCCGTCCACGAAGGTGTAGCCGCCGTTGACCAGCGTGACCCGGGCGGCGCCCGCCGCCTCCTCGCCGCCGGTGGCGTTCCGGACGCTGACCCGCGGGGTCGCGTCGGGGTCGGCGTTCTTGACCGTGCCGCCGAGCACGTCCTTCACCACGCTCTCGGCGGTCCGGTCGCTGAGCGTGCCGTCCGACCGCACGGGCAGCAGCTCCGTCTCGTACGCGCCGCTCTTCGCCTGCTCGGCCAGCTGCGCCAGGGACGCGCCGAGCTGTCCCTCGGTCAGCGACGGATCGGCGATCTGGTTGAGGTTCCGCACGGTCGTCGTGGCCGTCTCCGGGTCGCTCGGCAGCTTCCGCAGCGTGGCGCGCATGACCTGGCCGAAGCGCAGCAGCTGGTCGGTCTGCGTCTCCCCGTCCCGCAGCAGGGTGGCGTAGCCGACGGCCGCGCGGCCGTCCAGCGCCTGGTCCTTGCCCTGCTTCGCGAGGGGGTCGTCGCCCTTCTTCGGGCCGGGCACGGCCGCGTCGGTGTCGACGGTGATGCCGCCGACCAGCTCGACCAGATTCTCCAGATACGGGGTGTCCAGCCGCCAGCTGTGCTCCATCTTCGAGCCGAGCAGCGTGTTCAGGGCGTCGCGGGTGGGCCCGTTGCCCTCCTCCTCGACGGAGCTGCCGAGGGTGGTGGAAGTGTCCTCGCCGGAGACCGCGAGCGAGTTCGGCAGCAGGACGGTGGTGCCCTTGCCGGTCGTCTCGTTGTTCACCAGCAGCGCCGTGGAGCTGCCCGCGCCCTTGGTGTCCCGCAGATGCACGATGATCACGTCACGCTTCTGGGCGCCGCCGGCTGTCTCCCCGGTCCCCTGGCCCGCTCCGGTGAGGCCGGGCAGCTTGCCCGCGTACCAGAGGTAGCCGGCGCCGCCGATCAGCGCGAGGACGAGGAGCACGATCAGCGTGACGACGCGGTTGTGGCTCTTGCGCTTGCGCTCGTCCCGCCGCTCGGACCGGGTCTCGGCGAACTTCAGCCAGTCGATGACGTCGTCGGCGTCGTCGTCGGGCTCCTCGATGAACGAGAACTGCTCGGTCCGGTAGTCCGCCTCGTCCGAGCCGCCGTCCCCGCCGCCGGGCTCGCGCGGGGGGTCCGGCGCGGCTTCCGGTACCGGGGCGGGCTCAGGGGGCCGCGCCTGCTGCTGGGGGACCCACTGCTGCGGCTCCTCGGCCTGAGGCGGGGCAGGGGTCGCGTACTGCTGCTGGGCGTAGGCGTCGTAGTCGTAGCCCGGCTGCTGTTGCTGCTGTTGGTCCGGGTACGGGCCGTACGGGCGGCCGTACTGGTCGTACTGCGGCTGCTGCTGCGGCGGCGGGAGCGGCTGGGCGTACGGGTCGTAAGGAGGCTCCGGCGCGGGCTCCGGCGGCGGGTCCGCGTACGGATCGTAGTACTGCTGCGTGTACGGATCGTGAGCGTAGGGGTCCTGGCCGTCTTCGGGCCCTCCGTACCGCCCGGAGTGTGCGTCGTTCACCACTGCCCCTTCCACTGCCGCCCGCAGCGCCTAACCGGCGTCCCGGTACAGCCCGCGCTTGTCGATGTAGCGCACCACCCCGTCCGGCACCAGATACCAGACGGGGTCACCCGCCGCCACTCTCGCACGGCAGTCCGTTGACGAGATGGCGAGCGCGGGCACCTCGATCAGCGAGACGCCGCCGTCCGGCAGGCCCGGGTCCGAGAGCACATGCCCGGGCCTGGTCACACCGATGAAGTGCGCCAGCGAGAACAGCTCGGGCGCGTCCCGCCAGCCGAGAATCTGGGAGAGCGCGTCGGCGCCGGTGATGAAGAACAGGTCCGCGTCGCCGTTCTCGGCGTGCAGGTCCCGCAGGGTGTCGATGGTGT
Source organism: Streptomyces sp. (assembly GCA_003519485.1). Taxonomy (GTDB): domain Bacteria; phylum Actinomycetota; class Actinomycetes; order Streptomycetales; family Streptomycetaceae; genus Streptomyces. The sequence goes on from DOWQ01000262.1 coordinate 5,808, forward strand.
ACGTCCTGCCGCCGCGGTCGATGTCGATCCGGCTCACCGAGAACTGCGGGTTGGAGGCGGTCGCGATGACCGTCATCAGATAGCGGTCCTCGGCCGGGGAGACCGTCCGGTGACTCTTCTGCCACGGCTGCCCGGTCGGCACGAACACCACCTCGTCGAGGTGGTACTGCGCGGCCACTTCGCTCGCGGCGACGAGGTGTCCGTGGTGGACCGGGTCGAACGTCCCGCCCATCACGCCGAGCCGCCGCTTCGCCGGACCGGTCACCGGCACTTCCTGCTCTCCCATGCGTGCAGAGCCTACTTCCCGGTCCGGGATCGCGTCCCCCGGCCTCAGCGGTCGCGGTTGAAGCGGGTCACGATCCACAGCAGCAGGAGCAGCGCCAGCAGCGCGCCGCCGCCGGTGACATACGGGTTCAGGCTCTGGTGGCCACCACCGTGTTCACCGCCCGCGGCGAACGTGATCAGGGAGTGGGCGGAGCTGGGGAGACTCATCTCGGCAGACCTATCCAGGGTGTCGTCGGGCAGGGACGCTTGATGCGCCCTCATCGTAAGCGGGGCCGTCGGGCAACCTCACGCCGACTCCGGGCGTCATGGGTTCCGAGCACCGCGGCCCCGTTGTCACCACCTGCGCCTAGGGTGGTGGCCGCATTGGGGGACGGGGCCACAGCCGGGCCGACAAGGGGGCCATGATGACCGAAGAAATCCACGAGCGCATGCCGAGCGACGACCGCAGGCGCTTCCCACAGATCTCCTCGCGTGCGTACGAACATCCCGCCGACCGCTCGGCGCTCGTGGCGCTGCGCAGGCTGAGCGGCTTCGACACCGTGTTCAAGACGCTCAGCGGGCTGTTGCCGGAGCGGTCGCTGCGGCTGCTGTTCCTGTCCGACTCCGTGCGGGTGAGCGAGCAGCAGTTCGCACATCTGCACGTCATGCTGCGGGACGCCTGCTCCATCCTGGACCTGGCGAAGGTCCCGCCGATGTACGTCACGCAGAATCCGCAGCCGACCGCCATGTGCATCGGCCTGGACGAGCCGATCATCGTGGTCAGCACGGGCCTGGTCGAACTGCTGGACGAGGAGGAGATGCGGGCGGTCGTCGGCCACGAGGTGGGCCACGCCCTCTCCGGGCACTCGGTCTACCGGACGATCCTGCTGTTCCTCACCGGCCTCGCCCTCAAGGTCGCCTGGATCCCGCTGGGCCACGTGGCGATCATGGCGATCGTGACGGCCCTGCGCGAGTGGTTCCGCAAGTCGGAGCTGTCGGCCGACCGGGCCGGGCTGCTGGTCGGCCAGGACCTCCAGGCGTCGATGCGCGGCCTCATGAAGATCGCCGGCGGCAATCACCTGCACGAGATGAATGTCGACGCCTTCCTGGCCCAGGCCGAGGAGTACGAGTCGGGTGGTGACCTGCGCGACTCCGTACTGAAGATCATGAACGTGCTGCCGCGCAGCCACCCCTTCACGACCGTGCGCGCGGCCGAGCTGAAGAAGTGGGCCGAGAGCCGCGACCACCAGCGGCTGATGGACGGCCACTACCCGCGCCGGGGCGAGGACAAGGACACCTCGGTCAGCGACTCCTTCAAGGAGTCCGCGAACCACTACGCCGAGACGGTCCGCAGCAGCAAGGACCCGCTGCTGGGCTGGTCCGGGACATAGCCGGGGGCGCGGGGGACCTCGGCGGCAGGCTGCGGGACAAGTTCACCGCCGCCGCCACCAACGGCGGCAGCGGCGCCGGCGGCGGCTCGGGCAGTGCGAACGACGGCAGCAGCGGCGGCGGCCCGGGCGGCACGGACGGAGGTTCGACGCCTCCTAGGGAGAACGGGGAGGGCTCGGCTGGGAGCTAGCGGCCAGCTCTCCGCACAGCGCGGCGGTGGCCCGGCCCGGCCCGTACGGATCCGTGCCGGCCGGGCCGTCCTCCTCGGTGCTCTGTCCGGCCAGCAGCGGCCGCAGGTAGCCGGCCGCGTCCGGGGCGCAGGCGAGCGGGCCCGCCTGCACGTAGCTCTGCAGGACCTCGATCTGGTGGTCGCGCAGGTCGTCCCGGTCGAAGCGGAAGCGCAGCTCGCGGCGCACGGTGAACAGCGAGGCCCGGTCCGCGGCTGCCCGGCCCTCGTCCGCCCGGCGCAGCGCGTAGACGAACGTGTGGTCGCCGGTGATCTCCAGCAGCCCGGGGCCCCCCTCGGAGACGGCGAGGCTGCCGCGGACGCGGACCTTCGGGTCCGCCAGCGCCACCTCGGCGGGGTCGAAGCGGACGAGCCAGCCGGTGGCCGCATGGCGCCCGTCGTTGGCGGGCTGCTCCATGCTGCGGTCGAACTGGTCCTGCTGATACGGATCGACCAGCACCCGTACGGGACGTACGGCGCCGCCGGTGAGCACCTGCGGGTCGAGGGAGGAGCGGACTATGTACTCCTTGGCCGCGTCCAGCGCGGCCACGATCTCGCTCTCGGTGAAGTTTCCGGTGGGCCGCACCGCCGGCAGCGCGATGCCCTCAGCACCGATCTTGAACTGTGCCGCGGGGCTGTGCTCGAAGAGCACGACCGGCTTCCCACCGGGCACGCTGCCGCGCGGGGCGAGCGGGATCAGCGTGACCCGCAGCGGCTCCGGGTCACGCTCCGCGACGCGCTGGTACGGGTTGCGCACGCCCATGTAGACGGCCGTGGCGAAGGCGAGGACGATCACGAGCACCAGTACGAACGCCTGCCGGGAGCTGCGCCCCCGTACCCACGGGACGCTGTCGCGCACCGCCGGCGCGTGATCGTCGAGCCGCTCCTGGGCGGAGAATTCCTGGAGCCGGGCAGCCCGGATGAACGACTCGTCGAAGACGACGGATCGGAACTCCTCGTCACCACCTCCCGGGACGCCCTCGGGTGTCCCCTCAGGTGGGTCTCCAGGCCCGGTCATACCAACAGGGTAGGTCGGAAACGCCCCAGGTAAACGCGCGAGTTCCGGGCAACTTCCGGCGAACGGGCGGCTGCTGCCGGGGGGCTCAGCTCGAGCGCGGCACCGCGGTGGCCGTGGCCGCCGGGGAGTCCGGGGACGCGTGCGGCAGCACGCCGTGCCCGGCGGCCCGGCC
>DOWQ01000206.1 GCA_003519485.1 Streptomyces sp.
CCGGCGGTCTCTCCCGGCCCGGCTGCCGCCTCCGGCTGTACGGCCTCGGCCGGCACCGTCGCGAACCAGACGGACGGCCCGCTGCCCAGCACCTGCAGCACCTCGGGGCCCGGGCCGGAGCTGCCGGGTCCGGGGGAACCGGCGGAACTGGCGGAACTGGCGGAACCGGCGGAACCGGCGGAACCGGCCGAGCGCTGATAGCGCGCCAGCCATCCGTCGCCGACGGTGCGCGTCAGCCGCACCCGCCCCGGGCCGCCCTCCGCGTCGGCGAGCGGGGCGAGCGCCGCGATCCGTACCTCCACCGGGACCTCCCGGACCCAGCCTCGCTCCGCCAGCTCCGCGGCCAGCAGCTCCTGGGTGCCCTCGGCGCCGGTGCTGACCTGGATGTACGCGGGCAGGCCGCGGTGGCCGTACCAGTCGGTGATCCGGCCCAGCGCCTCGTCGAGCGGCAGTCCGGGGCCCTCGCCCAGTGGCAGCACGGAGTTGGCCCGCCGGGTGAAGCCGCCGGCTGCCCGCAGCGTCCAGTCGCCGAGCGATTCGCTCTCGACCGGCGGCCAGGCACGGGCCGCGACCCGGTCGAGCTCCCGGGCGCTCGCCGCCGGACCGCGGCGGCGGGCGGGGGCGGCCGGCACCACCTTCCCCGCGACGAGCGCGGATTCCGGGATGCGGACGATCTCCCCGGTACGCCGTGTGACACGCAGCACACCGGCATCCCACGATGTGAGCACGCCGACCACGTCGGTGAATTTCTCGACCGGCCCACCAGCGTCCACCAGGCGCCGCACCGATACCCTTTTGCCCACGTCGGTGGCGGTAATCCGGACGGTGAGTTGTCCGCCGGTGATGAAATCCACAGCTGTGCCCGCCCCTCGTGTTCGTCTCGAGCCCTGGAACGGAGATACTAGATGCGGGCATCGACGACGCCGCGCTCCCGCGCGCCACGGCGGAGCCGACAACCGGTCCGCCGGCCCTACCGAGGAGGAACGACAGCGTGACCTACGTCATCGCGCAGCCTTGTGTCGACGTCAAGGACAAGGCGTGCATCGAGGAGTGCCCCGTCGACTGCATCTACGAGGGCTCCCGGTCCTTGTACATCCACCCGGACGAGTGCGTCGACTGCGGCGCCTGTGAGCCGGTCTGCCCCGTCGAGGCGATCTTCTACGAGGACGACACTCCGGAGGAGTGGAAGGACTACTACAAGGCGAACGTCGAGTTCTTCGACGAGCTCGGTTCGCCCGGTGGTGCCTCCAAGCTCGGCCTGATCGAGCGTGATCACCCCTTCATCGGCGCGCTGCCGCCGCAGAACCAGTAGGTCTGCCGGCTGTCGTAGCGCCGTCCCGGTCCCGTACGGCCACGCGCTGTGCGGGACTGCGGCGTTTGTCCCGGACTCCGGCAGCACCGATGGCCGAGAGCCCGATCGCCGAGAGCCCCGAACGTCCGAGAGAAGTGAGCACCGTGCCCGGAGTCTCCGACCGGCTTCCCGTCTTCCCCTGGGACAGGCTGGAACCGTACAAAGCGACCGCCGCGGCGCATGCCGACGGCATCGTGGACCTGTCGGTCGGCACCCCCGTGGATCCGGTGCCCGCGGTGATCCGGAAGGCGATCGCCGCGGCCTCGGACAGTCCCGGCTACCCGACCGTGTGGGGCACCGCGGCGCTGCGCGACGCGCTCACCGGCTGGGTGGAGCGGCGGCTCGGCGCGACGGGTGTACGGCACACGGAGGTGCTCCCGGTCGTCGGCTCCAAGGAGCTGGTGGCCTGGCTGCCGACCCAGCTCGGGCTGGGCCCCGGCGACCGGGTCGCCCTGCCGCGGCTCGCCTATCCGACGTACGAGGTCGGGGCGCGGCTCGCGGGCGCCGAACCGGTCGTCTACGACGATCCCACCGAGCTCGACCCGGCCGGCCTGCGCCTCCTCTGGCTGAACTCGCCCTCCAACCCGACCGGGCGGGTGCTCGGCAAGGACGAGCTGCGCGCGGCGGTCGCCTGGGCGCGGGAGCACGGCGTGCTGGTCGTCAGCGACGAGTGCTACCTGGAGCTGGGCTGGGAGGCGGATCCTGTCTCCGTGCTGCACCCGGAGGTGTGCGACGGCCGTTTCGACGGTGTCGTCGCGGTGCACTCGCTCTCCAAGCGGTCCAACCTCGCGGGCTACCGCGCGGCCTTCATCGCCGGCGACGAGGCCGTGCTCGGTGAGCTGCTGAAGATCCGCAAGCACAGCGGCATGATGGTGCCCGCCCCGGTCCAGGCGGCCACGGTGGCGGCTCTCGCGGACGACGGCCACGTCGCCGAGCAGCGCGCCCGGTACGCCGCGCGGCGCACGGCGCTGCGCGGCGCGCTGGAGAGCGCGGGCTTCCGGATCGAGCACAGCGAGGCGAGCCTCTATCTGTGGTCGACCCGGGACGAGCCCTGCTGGGACACCGTCGCGGACCTCGCGGAGCGCGGCATCCTGGTGGCGCCGGGCGACTTCTACGGCTCGGCGGGCGAGCGGTTCGTACGGGTCGCGCTGACGGTCTCCGACGAGCGGGTCGCCGCCGCGGTGGAGCGCCTGCGAGCCTGACCGCCCGACTTGACCGCCCGACTTGACCGGCCGGCCTGACCGGCGGGCCTGACCGAGCGGCCTGAGCGGCGGGCCGGGCGAGCGGACTCCGCGGTCGCAGCCGCGCGGCCGGCC
>DOWQ01000208.1 GCA_003519485.1 Streptomyces sp.
CGCGGGGCGGCCGGCGTGGCGGCCGGGTCCGCCGGCAGCGCCATCATCCGCGTCGCCGCGGCCCGCGGCTCCGGCTCCACGGGTGCGTTGACGATCCGGGTGAGCATGGCCCGCGCGCCGGCGTCGTCGAGCCGCTGCTCCGGGTCCTTGACGAGCAGGCCGTGGATGACGTCCGTGAGCGGCCCGGCGTTCGCGGGCGGGTCGACGGGCTCGGTCATCACCGCGGTGAGCGTGGCGAGCGCCGAGCCCTTGTCGTACGGGGCGACGCCCTCCACGCAGGCGTACAGCAGCCCGCCCAGCGACCACAGGTCGGCCGGCGGCCCGGGCGTCCGGCCGCGGGCGCGCTCGGGCGAGATGTAGGACGGCGCGCCGACGAGCATCCCCGTCGAGGTGACCGACGGGTCGCCCTCGACCTGCGCGATCCCGAAGTCGGTGAGCACCACCCGGCCGTCGTCCGAGATCAGCACGTTGGACGGCTTCACGTCCCGGTGCAGGATGCCCGCGCCGTGCGCGGCGCGCAGCACGTCGAGGACGGCGAGCCCGACCTCGGCGGCGCGGTGCGGGGTGAGACTGCCCTTGTCGCGGATGACATCGGCGAGCGAGCCGCCCTCGATCAGCTCCATGACGATCCACGGCCGGTCGTCCTCGTCCACGACGTCGTAGACGGTGACGGCCCCGTTGCTGCGGATCCGGGCGATCGCCTTGGCCTCCCGCAGCGTGCGGGTGATCAGCCTGCGCTTCTCGTCCTCGTCGACGGCCGACGGAAAGCGCAGCTCCTTGACCGCGACCGTACGGCCCAGCGTCTCGTCGACCGCGCGCCACACCGTCCCCATGCCACCGCGTCCGAGCACCGTCCCCAGCCGGTAGCGCCCGGCCAGGACCCGCCCGTGGGGGCCCTGTGTCTGCTCCGCCTCCGACATGCATCCCCTCAGCGCTGCAATCGATCAACCATGGCGCCGAGTTGGCAGTGGCTCGACGGCTCTCCTGCTCCAACTCCGGCGATCCCCCCGGCAGAGCCTTCATTGTCGCTCATGCGCGGGCCTGTCGGTGCCGCGGGTCCGTCCGTCCTGCCCCCGCCGTCGACGCGCCGGGGCCGGGCAGTCATCATGTGCGCGTACGGGACGGAGGCCAGCGATGCCGGAGCGCGCGACCCGGACGTGGGCCGTCGTGGCCCTGGTCTGCGCAGTCCTCACCGCGGGCTGCGCCGGTCCGCCGCCGCGCACCGCGATCGCACGGTCCGCGGACGGTGCCGGCCCGCCCCGGGAAGCGGTCGAGGCGGCCGTCGAACGGCTGGCCGAAGCGACCGGTGCGCCGGGGGGCGCTGCGTACACCCGGGACGGCGACGGCACATGGTTCGGCAGCACGGGGGTCGCGGACCGGCGCAGCGAGCGGCGCATCGGGCGGACCGACCGATTCCGGGCGGGGAGCCTCACCAAGACCTTTGTGGCGACCGTGGTCCTCCAGCTCTGCGACGAGGGCACGCTGCGGCTGTCCGACACGGTCGCCGACCGGCTGCCCGGCCTCGTACGGGGACAGGGCAACGACGGCCGACGGATCACCGTCCGGCAGCTCCTCAGCCACACCAGCGGGCTGTTCGACTACGCCCAGGACCCGCAGCTCGCGGAGGAGTCCTTCGGCCCGGGCTTCGCCGAGCACCGCTACGACCCGCGCACGCCGCAGGAGCTGGTGCGGGCGGCGGTGCGGCACGAGCCGTACGCCGCGCCCGGCGAGGAGTACCGCTACTCCAACACCGACTACATACTCCTGGGCCTCCTCATCGAGGCGGCCACCGGCCGCACCTATGCACAGGAGATCGAGGAGCGCATCATCGGGCCGCTCGGACTGACCGGCACGTCCCTGCCCGGCAACCGGCACGGCCTCCCGGAGCCGCACGGGAGGGCGTACTCGGCCGTGCTCGCCCCGGAGGGGCCGGCCGCGGGTGCGGAGATTTCCGGGAGCGCTGCGGGTTCCGGGGGCGTCGGGAGCACCAAGGGTGCGGGGGGTGCGGTGAGCGCCGAGAGCGCCGGGGGGCTCATGGACGTCACCGAGCTGGACCCGTCGACCGCTGGAGCCGCCGGAGAGATGATCTCGACGCTCGGCGACCTCAGCCGCTTCATGGGCGCGCTGCTGGGCGGTGAGCTGCTGCCGCCGGAGAAACTGCGCCGGATGCGGGACACCTCGCGGACGGACGGCGTGTACGGAGCTGGGCTGTTCCCCGTACGGCTGTCCTGCGGGCTGACCGTATGGGGGCACAACGGCAGCATCAACGGCTCGTACGTACAGGTGGCCGGCACCCTCGACGGCAGCCATCTGCTCGGCTACCGGGTCAACACCGAGTCGGCCGGGGCCGAGGAGGCCGAGGACCGCCTCCTCACGGCGGAGTTCTGCCGCGACCGATGAGACGTGCGGGCCGGGCCGCACGGCACGCGGACCGGCCGGGACCCGCGCGGTGGGCGAGCGGATACGGCACGCGTGGCGAGCTTGCGGCGCGGCCCGGCTGAGCGGACACGGCCATTCGCAGTCGCCGTCCAGCTGGGCGCGTGCGGTCCGGTGAGCGCGTG
>DOWQ01000194.1 GCA_003519485.1 Streptomyces sp.
CGGCCGGGCGGGCGGCCGCCGGACGGCTGTGCGCCGGGGCCGGATTCCGCGCCGGGGCTGCGGGGCGGGGTCGTCATGTGTCAGGCACCTCCGCGGTGGCCGGGCAAAGGGGCTGGCGGACCGGTCACAGTAGGTCCATATGATCTGCGGACCGCGCACCCACGCCGCCCGGCGGGCCGGTGCCACCCGGCCGGGTACGGGTGCGTCACCCATTGGCGGTACCGTGAGAAACGATGAACGCACCCTCCGAAACACCGCTGCCGGCCGTCTCCGTGATCATGCCGGTGCTCAATGAGGAACGGCACCTGCGCACCTCCGTCCGGCACATCCTGGAACAGGAGTACGCCGGTGAGCTCGAGGTGGTGATCGCCCTCGGCCCGTCCACGGACCGTACGGACGAGATCGCCGCCGAGCTGGTCCGCGACGACGCCCGTGTGCACACGGTGCCGAACCCCACCGGCCGTACGCCCGCCGCGCTCAACGCCGCGATCAAGGCGTCCCGGCACCCGGTCGTGGTCCGCGTCGACGGCCACGGCATGCTCTCGCCGGACTACATCGCCACCGCGGTCCGGCTGCTCGCGGAGACCGGCGCGCAGAACGTCGGCGGCATCATGCACGCCGAGGGCGAGAACGCCTGGGAGCAGGCCGTCGCCGCCGCCATGACGTCGAGGATCGGCGTGGGCAACGCCGCCTTCCACACCGGCGGGGCCGCGGGCCCGGCCGACACCGTCTTCCTGGGCGTCTTCCGCCGCGAGGCCCTGGAGCGGCAGGGCGGCTACAACGAGGAGTTCATCCGCGCCCAGGACTGGGAGCTGAACTTCCGCATCCGCGAGGCCGGTGGGCTGATCTGGTTCTCCCCGGAGCTCAAGGTCTCGTACCGGCCGCGGCCGACCGTGCGCGCGCTCGCCAAGCAGTACAAGGACTACGGCCGCTGGCGGCACGTCGTCGCCCGCTACCACGCCGGCTCGATCAACCTGCGCTACCTCGCCCCGCCGGCCGCCGTGCTCGCCATCGCGGCGGGCGTCGTGGCGGGCGCCGCGCTGCCGCCCTGGGGCTTCGCCGTCCCGGCGGGCTATCTCGCGGCCGTCGTTGCCGGCTCGCTGCCCGCCGGCCGGGGCCTGCCGGTCAAGGCGCGGGCATGGATCCCGGTCGCGCTGACGACCATGCACATGTGCTGGGGCTGGGGCTTCCTCACCAGCCCGCGCTCGCTGGCCCGCAAGGTCATCGAGAGCCGCCGCCCGGCGGTCCTCGCGGAGACCGCCGGATAGCCGTTCCGGGAGTCAGGTGAGGGGCGGGCCGTCTCCGGTCCGCCCCTCACCTTTTCCCGGCCGCGGTGGGCCGCGCAGCCGCGGCCGCAGCTCGCGTGAGCCGTAGCGCGCAGCCGTGCCCCCGGCAGCCGTCGTTCCGGCAGTCGCCCGCCCGGCTTCGCCCCGCTTCGCCGTCCTAGAAGCTGTAGGCCGGATTGACCTTCATGCAGGCCGACCTGTCGTCGCCGTTGAGCGCGCCCGCGCTGTCCGGGGCCTTGTCGTCGTCCGGGCTCTCGGTGGCCTTCGGGTACGCCGTGCCCGTACGCCAGTCCGTGCCGACCACCAGCGTGATCTGCTCGGCGCTCTGCGAGATGCGGACCGCGCCGCTGGGCAGCCCGAGCTTCTCCGCCACCGCCTCGGCGTCCGCGCGCAGCTCCTCGGAGGGGTACGACACCGTGGTGTCGGCCTGCGACTTGGGCGTCCCGTTCGCCGTGGCCTGCGCGAAGCCGAGCTGGGCCAGCTGCTGGGTGACGACCCCGGCGCGGCCGGGGACGGCGGCCTGGGTGGCGGTGCCGGTGCCGTTCTGGACGGTGACCCCGATCTCCGCCGCGGGCGCCGCGCTGTCGCTCGGTTCGGGCGTCTTCGTCGCGGCGTCCGCCTTGTCCTCGGCCTTGTCCTTGCCGTCCAGCGCGATGTCGTTGCGGACGAGGGAGAAGATCTTGTCGGCCTCCCCCGGCTTGGGGACGAGGTGCGCGAGCGGGTTCTGCGGGTCCTCCACCCACGGCATGGTCGCCATGGTGATGCGGTTCGACGGCACCCGCTGGAGATCGTTGCCGAGGTCGTAGAGCTTGTTCACGGTGCCGAGGTCGTTGTCGACGGTGAGGGCCTTGGTCGCCGCCTCCGCGAGGTTCCGCAGCTTGCCCGGGTCGGTGAGCTTGGTGCCGGACTTGAGCTGGCGGATCATCGCGTTCATGTACATGTGCTGCGCCTTGGCGCGGCCGACGTCGCTGCCGTTCTCGAAGCCGTGCCGGGTGCGGAGCCACTGCAGGGCCTGCTCGCCCTTGATGGTCGTCCGGCCCTTCTCCAGCCGCAGCCCGGACTTAAGGTCCTGGACATTGCCGTCCACGCAGACCGGCACTCCGCCCACCGCGTCGGCCATGTTCACCACACCCGCGAAGTCGATCATCATGAAGTGGTCGACGGGGATGCCGGTGAGCTCCTCCCAGGTGGCGACGGAGCAGCCCGGGCCGCCGTGCTGGAGGCTGGAGTTGATGGTGGCGCTGGTCTCCGGGTGCACGGTGCCGTCGTCCGGGTCGGTGCACTGGGGGATGGTCACCCGGGTGTCGCGCGGGATGCTGACCACCGACATGTTGCTGCGGTCGGCCGAGACGTGCAGCAGCATCTGCACATCGGCGAGCGGCTTGCGGTCCGCGTCGACGCGGGAGCCGCCGAGCTCGACGTTCTCCTCGGAGTTCCGGCTGTCGGAGCCCAGCAGCAGGATGTTGAGCGGGGTGTTGCCGTCGGCGTTGGGGCCGCCTTTGTCGAGCCGTCGCTCGCCGAGGTTGAGCGGGTCCTTCAGCAGGTTGCCGTTGAGGTGGCGGTAGTAGAGGTATCCGGCGCCGGCCGTGCCGAGTATCAGCAGCGACAGGATGACGGCGAACCAGCGGAGCACCCGCCGCTTGCCACCGCGGCTCCGGGCGGCGGGCGGCTCTCCGTCCCCGCCGTCGGCCGCGTCAGCGCCGCCGGCAGACCGTTCCGGGCCGCCCTCGCCACCGCCCTCGCCGTACAGGCTGTCGTCCCAGCCGAGGTCTCCCGCGTCGGGCCGGCTCTGCTGTGTACCGGCCCTGCGGGCACTGGTCTGCCGCATCGGGCCTCCCGGTCGTGTGAATGGTGGTACGGCGCGGCGGGCGGGTGCCTACTTCGCGCACACTTGTTCGTCGGCCTCCACGCGCTGGACGTTCTCGGGAGCCTTGGTGGGCGCGCTGACGGGTGTGCCGGGCCCCTGGAAGTCCTTGCCGAGGACGAGCGTCATCGGCGTCATCGCCTCGGCGTCCGTCGTGCCGGGCTTCAGCGCGGAGGGGCTCAGGCCCATCATCTCCGCGAGGGCCCGGGCCTGGTCGGCCTGGTTCGGCGCGTACTCCAGGGTGGTCTTGTCCGCGTCTCCCGACGCGTTGCCGGCGTTGCTGGAGCGCAGCACGCCCTTGGTGTTCTGCAGCCAGTCGACGGTGGTCTGCGCGGCGCCGATCTTCGCGCCGCCGTTCCGCACATCGACCCGTACCTCGGAGGCGTCCGCCTTGGGGCCCTCGACCTTCTCCTTCTCCTCGGCCTTCTGGTCGGCCTTCTCCTTGGCCTTGACCTCGGTGAGGGAGACGTCCTCCCGCATCATCGCGAAGAGCTGGCCGGCCGGCTTCTCGTTCAGGACGACGGTAATCTTGACCGTCTCGGCGGGGTTGTCGATCACCGGGACGGTGGCGAAGGTGATGTTCTTGGGGTTGACCTTGCTGAGGTCCCTGGCCAGATCGCTGAGCTTCTTGATGGTGCCTATACCGGTGTCGACGGTCAGCGCCTTGGTGGCGGCGGTGGCCAGGTCCCAGAGCTTGCCGGGGTCGGTGAGGGTGTCGCTCGACTTCATCTTGCGGATCATCGAGCCGAGGAACTGCTGCTGGATCTCGATCCGGCTCAGGTCGCCGCCGTTGCCGACCGAGTGCCGGGTGCGGACGAAGGCGAGCGCCTCCTCGCCCATCAGGGTGTGCTTCCCGGCGGGCAGTTTCAAGTGCGAGTCCGGGTCGTCGATGTCCTTGGCGAGACACACCTCGACGCCCTTGACCGCGGTGGAGAGCGTCTTGACCGCGTTGAAGTCGGCCATCATGAAGTGGTGGATGTCCAGCCCCGTCATCTTCTGGACGGTGCGCATCGTGCAGCCGGGGTCGCGCCCGCTCTGGCCGAGGCTGGTGTTGAAGCGGACGTCCTGCTGGCCGCTGACGACCTTGGTGGAGCCGTCGGGCTGTTTGGTCGGGCAGTCCGGGATGTCGGTTATCAGGTCGCGCGGGATGCTGATCGCCGTGGCGTTGGAGCGGTCCTCGGATACGTGGAAGAGGATCGTGGTGTCGGCGTGGCCGGGGCTGCCCGCGTCGCCGTAGCCCTCATTGCCCTTGCCGGTACGGGCGTCCGTGCCGAGGACGAGGATGTTCACCGGGCCGTCGGTGGTGGGGCCGCCGGCGCCGGCGTCGCCGATGTCCACCGTGTTGAGGTTGCCGCTGAAGTGCTCGTACAGGAAGTACGCCACCGCGGAGCCGGCGAACAGCACGAAGGCCATAGTGCCGCCAGTCCAGTACAGCGCCCGCTTCTTGGCCGACTTCTTCTGCTTGCGCTTGCGGCGGCCGGCGGCCGCTTTCGGCGCCGAGCGGTTGCCGGCGCGCCGGCTGCGCTGCGGCGGCACCGCGGGGTGGGCTTCCTCCTCGGCGGGCGTGGCCGCGGGTGGCGGACGGCGCCGGGAGGACCGGGAAGGGGCCGCCGCTGAGGCAGTGGCCGCGGACGTCTTTCTGCGCTGAGCCGGCGGAACCGGTCGCTCTGAGGGAGCCTCCAGTCGCAATACGTAATTACCGGTCTGCGGGTCGAGCACCCACTGGTCTGCGGGATCGATATCGTCCGCCCGCCCACGGCCTTGCGCGTCCACGGTCCTTTGAATCCTCCGTCGGTGCCACGCGGCGCCATTCCCTCGAGGCGCTCGGTCAGTCGTTCTACCGGTGTACATCAGCGCTGGTCCTGCGCCGCCGGGTCGCTCACACTATCCGCCCAGTTCAGCGCCCGGCGACGGTGGTGACAAATCCAACGTCCCTACAAGCGGGCATACCGCTCAATCCCTTCGGCTCGTCCTACGTCTTCTTTGCCCGGTTTATTCGCACATGCTGTCCTCTGCGGTGGTTCCGAGGTACGAGGACGGACCCTCCGCGCGGGTGTCCTCCTGCGCTGCCGTTCCCGCCTCCTCCGACACCGCCACCCGTTCGTCGTCGATCAGGGCCTGGAACAGCACGGACGCATCCGGCTGTACGAGTTCGTCCCGATTCGCGTCGAAGCGGTACGGCTGCCGGGGAACCGTGAGGAACCGCATGCCGCTCGCCGGTATCTCCCGCATGCCGCGTGCCGGATCGTAGAGGTCCTTGAGCGACGCGAGCCCCGGATCGGTGGTGAGCGACGCGGTCGCCGCGTCCAGCAGCGGGTAGAGCCTGGCAGGGTTGAACAGCACGCCGCTGCTCTGCACCTTCTTCACCATGGCGGCGAGGAACTGCTGCTGCCGGGCCATCCGCTCGGTGTCGGTGCCGTCGCCGAGGCTGTAGCGGGCCCGTACGTATCCCAGTGCCTCCTCGCCGCCCAGCAGTTGCCGGCCCGCGGGCAGCCGAAGCTGCGCCCGGAGGTCGTTCACGGGCTCCGCGAGGCAGACCTCCACGCCGCCGACGGCGTCCACCATCCGCTTGAAGCCGTTGAAGTCCACGATCATGTGGTGGTCGACGCGGATGCCGGTGAGCTGCTCCACCGTACGGATCGTGCAGGCCGCCCCGGCGAATTCGAACGCCCAGTTGAACTGGGCGAATTGGGCGGCGGTGCGGGTGCCGTCCGGCTTGTCGCAGGCGGGGATGTCCACCATCAGGTCGCGGGGGATGCTGACGGCGGTGGCGCTGCGCCGGTCGGCCGCCAGGTGCAGCAGCATCGTGGTGTCGGACCGCTGGCTGCCGCTGTCCCGGCCGTACTCGCCGTTGCCGTCGCCGCGGTTGTCGGAGCCGATGACCAGGATGTCCAGCGCGCCGTGCACCACGGCCTCGGGGCGCTCGGCCGCGTACTGCTCCAGCTCCCGGGTGGTGTCCGGGTCGGTCCGGATGTTGCCGTCGAGCTTCTGGTAGACCGACCAGCCGAGGACGGCCGCGGCAGCCACCGCCACCGAGGCGCCGAGCGCCGCCCAGCGCAGCAAACGGGACTTCCGGCTCCTCCGCCGGGGCTCACCGTCCCCCGGCAGGCCGTCGGAGGTGTCAGCGGTATCCGTCACTCTGGTCCGTCCCTCACGCAAGCCGGCGGCGTCGTCACCGTGCGGTGGACCGCCGGTCACAGGCGTAGACGGGAGAACCGGCCGCATGGTTGTACGGCCGGCGGTGCGGGCCTTGCGTGCGCGGCCGGTCGGGTGGAGGCCGGGCGCGCAGGCGGACCGGGAGGGAGAGCGCGGCGGGGAGTGCGGAGTGGCGCGGAGGGAGCGGAGCCCGGTCGGGTCCGGTCGGCCGCCGTCAGCCGGCCGTCGCCGTCACCCGCTCGCTCTCCCGCCGCAGCTCGAGAGCCTCCGCTGGCAGCCGGTCGAGATGGCGGCAGAGCACCACGGAGCCGCCCGCCGCGAGCGGGGCCAGCAGTCCGCCCGACAGCCCGTTCCAGTCGCGGTACGGCAGGCCGGACAGCACGCGCGAGACCGGGGTGTACTCCCGGGTGACGGCATCGGCGCGGGCCCGCTCGACCACTTGTACGGCCGTCAGCTCGCCCTCCCCGGCGAAGGCCAGCGCGGGGGCGTCCGGGTCGACCGGAACGATCGGCGCGAAGCGGTCGCCCTGGCCCGGCACCTCGACCGCGTAGTCGGAGAAGCCGTCCGGCGGTGCCGGGAAGCGCACCCCGAGGGGTCGCAGGCTGAGCGCGACGCGCTCCCCGCGGCAGGCGCGCGCCTGTTCGAGGGTGTCCGGTCCGCTGACGACCAGGTCGGCGGCGGCGGGGTCACCGCCCACGTCGGCGACGACGCCCGTCGAGGAACAGGCGAGCAGCCATACGGCCGACTGCCAGTGCGCGGGCAGCAGCAGGGCGAGCCGGTCACCCGGCTCGGCGCCGAGGTCGCCCTGGAGGAGGTTCGCGGTCTTCGCCACCCAATTGGCGAAGGTGGCGACGGAGAGTTCGACGCGTTCGCCGGTGGCGTCGTCGTAGAAGGTGACGAGGGGGCGGGCCGGGTCCGCGGCGAGCGCGGATCGCAGCAGGTCGGCCGGGGTGCGATCGGTGGCGTTCACCCGGGCAAGGGTACGCGCCGGGCGGGACCCCGAGGGGGCCGGGCGGGGGAAGCGGGTACACCTTTCGCGTAGATTGTCCGTCATATTACGAATAGACAGCTTCGTCCTCGTATGGCCAACATGCCGTTATGAGTGCACTCCTTGCTTCCACGATCGGCGTGGCCTGCACGGCCGCTCTAGCCCTCCCCCTCGCTCTCCCCGCCGGCGCGGCCGGGACCTCCGGTGCCGCCGAGCGCCCCGTCACCCGGCGCGCGGCACCCGCGGAACCGCTCGGCGGCAGCACCCAGTCCCTGCGGCTGGTCGCGCCCG
>DOWQ01000783.1 GCA_003519485.1 Streptomyces sp.
GCTGGCGACTGCTCCAGCGGTTGCCGCCGCGGGACTGCCGGCGGGAGTCGTCACCGTTGCCGTCGCCGCCCGCGTCCCCGTCGCCGGAGGCGCGCGGCCGCCACTCCTGGTCCGGCCGGCCCTCAGGTGGGGGCGCGAAGGGGTTGTCCGCGTTGCCCTCCGGCGCGTCCCCTGTCGGGTTCCCCCGGTCGTCCCCGTGGCCGTCGGGTGCGGAGGACGCCGGCGCCGAGTGGCGTTCGCGCAGCAGGGGCATCGGGTGCGGCGGGAGGCGAAGAGCCGCGCGGCGGCGTCGGTCCGGCATCTGGAGTGTGTCTTCCCCTTGTGTCGTCGTCCCGCTCGGGTCCCGCGCCCGGATGGGCGCGGCCCGTGGCGGGGACGGTTCGTGTCTCGGACGCACGCTACCTGGCGCGCGCGCCCCCGTCCCATGAGGGCCGCCCGGTGTGCCGGTATCGTTGCCAGCTGTCGGCGGCTTCGTAGGGTCTACCGGATTTCAGGATTCTCCCGCTTGTACGACTGCACAAACCCCTGAGTCCCATGAGAAGAGTCCCCCCGTGTCCTCGTCCCCGTCCAGCCCCTGGCCCCTGGGCCGGCCCGCCCGTCTGGTGGTCCTGGTCTCCGGCTCCGGCACGAATCTCCAGGCCCTGCTCGACGCGGTCGCTGCCGCACCGGACGGGTCGTACGGCGCGGAGATCGTGGCCGTCGGCGCCGACCGCGACGGCATCACCGGCCTGGAGCGCGCCGAGCGCGCCGGGCTGCCGGTCTTCGTCCGCCGGGTCCGGGATCACCCGAGCCGGGAGGCCTGGGACCTGGCGCTGGCCGAGGCCACCGCCGCGTACGAGCCGGACCTGGTCGTCTCGGCGGGCTTCATGAAGATCGTGGGGAAGGAGTTCCTCGCCCGGTTCGGGGGGCGCTTCATCAATACGCACCCCGCGCTGCTGCCGAGTTTCCCCGGCGCCCACGGCGTGCGCGACGCGCTCGCGTACGGCGTGAAGGTGACCGGGTGCACGGTCCACTTCGTCGACGACGGCGTCGACACCGGCCCGATCATCGCCCAGGGCGTGGTCGATGTCCGGGATGAGGACCACGTGGACGGGGGAGCCGCTCTGCACGAGCGGATCAAGGAAGTCGAGCGACAGCTGCTCGTCGAGGTCGTGGGGCGCCTGGCCCGCAACGGCTACCGCATCGAGGGACGAAAGGTAATCATCCCGTGACGACCGCCGAAGGAACCAAGCGGCCCATCCGCCGCGCGCTGGTCAGCGTCTACGACAAGACGGGCCTGGAGGAGCTGGCCCGCGGGCTGCACGAGGCCGGGGTCGAGCTGGTGTCCACCGGTTCGACGGCCGGGCGGATCGCCGCCGCCGGCGTGCCGGTCACCAAGGTCGAGGAGCTCACCGGCTTCCCCGAGTGCCTGGACGGCAGGGTCAAGACCCTGCACCCGCGCGTGCACGCCGGCATCCTCGCCGACCTGCGGCTGGAGGACCACCGGCGGCAGCTGGCCGAGCTGGAGGTCGAGCCCTTCCAGCTGGTGATCGTCAACCTCTACCCGTTCCGCGAGACCGTCGACTCCGGTGCGGCCCCGGACGAGTGCGTCGAGCAGATCGACATCGGCGGTCCGTCGATGGTCCGCGCCGCCGCCAAGAACCACCCGTCGGTGGCCGTGGTCACCAGCCCCGAGCGGTACGGCGACGTACTAGCCGCGGCCCGGGGCGGCGGCTTCGAACTGGCCGCGCGCAAGCGGCTCGCCGCCGAGGCGTTCCAGCACACGGCGGCGTACGACGTCGCGGTCGCCTCCTGGTTCACCGGCACCTACGCGCCGGAGCACGCCGAGAACGTCACCGCGCTGCCCGAGTTCCTCGGCGAGACGTGGCAGCGCAAGAGCGCGCTGCGCTACGGCGAGAACCCGCACCAGTCGGCCTCCCTCTACACCGACGGCACGCCGACGGGCCTCGCAGGCGCCGAGCAGCTGCACGGCAAGGAGATGTCCTTCAACAACTACGTCGACACCGAGGCCGCCCGCCGCGCCGCCTTCGACCACGACGAGCCGTGCGTGGCGATCATCAAGCACGCCAACCCGTGCGGCATCGCCGTCGGCACGGACGTCGCCGAGGCGCACCGCAAGGCGCACGCCTGCGACCCGCTGTCCGCGTTCGGCGGCGTGATCGCCGTCAACCGCCCGGTGTCGGTCGCGATGGCGGAGCAGGTCGCGGAGATCTTCACCGAGGTCATCGCCGCCCCGGCGTACGAGGACGGCGCGGTCGAGGCGCTGGCCCGCAAGAAGAACATCCGGGTGCTGCGCGTCGAG
The DNA here is from genome assembly GCA_003519485.1 of Streptomyces sp. Lineage (GTDB taxonomy): Bacteria > Actinomycetota > Actinomycetes > Streptomycetales > Streptomycetaceae > Streptomyces. The sequence continues at coordinate 2,303 of DOWQ01000783.1, forward strand.
GGCGCCCCGGCGCAGCGGGACGACCTCCGGCTGATCTCGGGCGGCGCGCTGCTCCAGCACAGTGACCGGCTCCAGGCCGAGGGCGACGACCCGTCGACCTGGACCCGGGTGACGGGCGAGCCGCTGGACGCCGCCGAGCTGGCCGAGCTGGCCTTCGCCTGGCGCGCCTGCCGCGCGGTCAAGTCCAACGCGATCCTGCTGGCGAAGGACAGCGCCACGGTCGGCGTCGGCATGGGCCAGGTCAACCGGGTGGACTCGGCGAAGCTCGCGGTCCAGCGGGCGGGCGCGGAGCGCGTCACCGGCTCGTACGCGGCCTCCGACGCCTTCTTCCCGTTCGCCGACGGAGCCCAGGTCCTGATCGACGCCGGCGTGAAGGCGATCGTGCAGCCCGGCGGCTCGGTCCGGGACAAGGAGGTCGTCGAGGCGGTCGCCGCCGCGGGGATCACCATGTACTTCACCGGCACCCGCCACTTCTTCCACTGAGGAGCGCCATGACTGCCAAGACCCTCGACGGCAAGCTGACCGCGGCCGCGATCAAGGCCGAGCTGACCGAACGGGTGGCCAAGCTGCGGGACCGGGGCGTCCTGCCCGGTCTGGCGACCGTCCTCGTCGGCGACGACCCTGCCAGCCACAGCTACGTCCGGATGAAGCACCGCGACTGCGAACAGGTGGGCATCAACTCCATCCGCGTGGAGCTGCCGGCCGACGCCAGCGCCGCCCAGCTCGAGGACGCCATCCTCGGGCTCAACGAGAACGATGCGTGCACCGGCTACATCGTGCAGCTGCCCATCCCGAAGCACCTCGACGAGAACTGGGCGCTCTCGCTCATCGACCCCGACAAGGACGCCGACGGGCTGCACCCGATCAACCTCGGGCGCCTGGTCCTGAACGAGCCCGCCACCCTGCCCTGCACGCCGCGGGGCATCGTCGAACTGCTCCGGCGGCACGGCGTGGAGCTGCGCGGCGCAGAGGTGTGCGTGATCGGGCGCGGCGTGACGGTCGGCCGCCCGCTCGGGCTCATCCTCACCCGCCGCAGCGAGAACTCGACGGTGACCCTGTGCCACACCGGGACCCGCGACCTGGCGGACCACACCCGTCGCGCCGACATCGTCATCGCCGCCGCGGGGGTACCGGGCATGGTGACCGCCGACATGATCCGCGAGGGCGCGGTCTGCGTCGACGTGGGCGTCAGCCGCGTCGACGGGGTCACGACGGGCGACCTCGCCCCGGACGTGTGGGAGAAGGCCTCGTGGGTGACGCCCAACCCGGGTGGTGTCGGACCGATGACCCGCGCGATGCTGCTGAGCAACGTGGTGGACCGCGCCGAAGCCCTGCATGCCTGACCGGCCGCCGATGGCGGACCAGCCCGATCGGCCGGCGGAGACGTTCCCCAGCAACCTGTGGCCGCTGCTGGTCGTCCTGCTGATGGTGGGCGTCGGCGTCGCCTACGGCGCCTTCGAGCACTGGCGACGCGCGACCGTCGCCGTCGGCGGGGCGATGGGCGTCGCAGGGTTCCTGCGGCTCGTCCTGCCGCCGCACGTGGCAGGGCTGCTGGTGGTGCGCCGGAAGGCCTTCGACGTGACCGTCTACCTCTTCCTCGCGGCCGCGATCGTCGTCGTCGCGTTCGTGGTGCCGCCCGCGCGCTGACCGGACCGGTGGCCGGGTTGCCGCGATTGCAGTCCGTGGCCGCGGCCCTTGGCGGCACGGGTTATTCTCTGAGCGTGCAGGACATGGACATCCGCGACGAGCAGGCCGACGACTACCCCGATGCCGTGGCGGAGGGCCCCACCAGGAGGGACCGCTACTTCCTCTACGGCGAGATGCTGGTCTTCGCGATCATCTCGCTGGTGGCATCCTTCGTGCTCTCCTACGACGCGGTGCGGCTCGCAGCCGACCCCGACGTGGTGCTCGCGTGCTCCATCAACTCGATCTTCGACTGCGCGGAGGTGGGCCGGAGCTGGCAGGCGCAGGTGTTCGGCTTCCCGAACGCGTTCCTCGGCCTCATCTCGGAGCCCGTCGTGATGACGATCGCGGTCGCCTCCCTGGCCGGGGTGCGGTTCCCGCGGTGGTTCATGATGACCGCCAACGCCGTGTACCTGCTCGGCGTGATCTTCGCGTACTGGCTGCTCTACCAGTCCACCTTCGAGATCGGTGCGCTGTGCCCGTGGTGCATCACGGTGACCATCGCCACGACGTTCGTGTTCTACTCGATGACCTACTGGAACATCCTCGAGCGCAACATCCCCTGGTCGGCGGCGACGCAGGCCAAGGCCCTGCGCTTCGCCCGTGGCGGCTGGCTCACCATCGCGCTGATCGCCTGGCTCGCCATCGTCGTGGTCATGGAAGTGGCCGTCTGGGTGCTGCCGCCGCTCGGCTGAGGCCGGTTCACGCACCCACGCGGGGGAGCGGTAGAGTCGGGCTCGTACGTCGACCCTTTCTGAGAGGAACCCGATAGTGAGCACTGCCGCTCCCGTGAAGATCGCCGTGACCGGCGCCGCCGGCCAGATCGGCTACAGCCTGTTGTTCCGCATCGCCAGTGGCGCGGTGCTTGGGGACACCCCCGTCGAGCTCCGACTGCTCGAGATCACCCCAGCGCTGAAGGCGCTCGAGGGCGTCGTCATGGAGCTCGACGACTGCGCCTTCCCGACGCTCGCCGGTGTCGAGATCGGCGACGACCCCAAGAAGGTCTTCGAAGGTGCCAACCTCGCGATGCTCGTCGGCGCCATGCCCCGCAAGGCCGGCATGGAGCGCGGCGACCTGCTCAGCGCCAACGGTGCGATCTTCACCGAGCAGGGCCGGGCCCTCAACGAGGTGGCCGCCGACGACATCAAGGTGCTCGTCACGGGCAACCCCGCCAACACCAACGCGCTGATCGCCATGACCAACGCGCCCGACATCCCCAACGAGCGGTTCAACGCACTGACGCGCCTCGATCACAACCGCGCCCTGTCGCAGCTCGCCGCGAAGGTCGGCCGCCCGGTCACCGCCATCCAGCACATGACCATCTGGGGCAACCACTCCGCCACGCAGTACCCGGACCTGTTCAACACGCTCGTCGACGGCCAGAGCGCCGCCGAGCTCGTGAACGACCAGGAGTGGCTCGAGCACACCTTCATCCCGACCGTCGCCAAGCGCGGGGCCGCCATCATCGAGGCCCGTGGGCTGTCGTCGGCCGCCTCCGCCGCCAACGCGACGATCGAGCACATGCGCGACTGGGTGGGCGGCACCCCAGAGGGCGACTGGGTCTCCATGGCCGTGCCGTCCGACGGCTCCTACGGCGTCCCCGAGGGCCTCATCTCCTCGTTCCCCTGCACCGTGAAGGACGGCAGGTACGAGATCGTGCAGGGCCTGGAGATCAACGAGTTCTCCCGCGCCAAGATCGACGCGTCGGTGGCCGAGCTGGCCGACGAGCGCAAGGCGGTCACGGAGCTCGGCCTCATCTGAGCACGAGCAACGTCGGAACCCCCGGGAGCTCGAGCTCGCCGGGGGTTCCGCCGTTCAAGGGCTGCCGTCAGTCGGTCAGCTGGGCTGCTCCGTCCAGCGGGGAGGCACGTCGGAGCCGACTTCCTCGGCGTGCTGGGCCTCCTCCTTCGTCCTGTGCACGATCCCGTAGGAGTGGTGGACGGGTGCGTAGATCGTGTAGAGGCTGATCGGTTCGTCGCCGGTGTTGCGCACGTCGTGCCACGTGCCGGCGGGCACCTGGATGCTCCAGCCGTCGGACACCTCCTGCTCGAAGTCGAGCTTGTCCTTCTCGGGTCCCATCACGCACACGCCCTTGCCGCCGTCGATGCGCAGGAACTGGTCGGTCTCCTCGTGCACCTCGAGGCCGATCGACTCGCCGGGCGGGATGGACATGAGGGTGACCTGCAGGAAGTGGCCGGTCCAGACCACCCGTCGATAGACATCCGTCTGGAGGGCGGCCTCCTCGATGTTGAACGCGTTGGGCTTGGGTCCGTGGTCTTCCATGGATGCTCCTTTCGTCGCTTTCCCCCATGGTGTCAGCAGCCGGGTCCAGCCGCCGGCCATCCGGGGAAAAGGTCGCGGGCGCCGCGTCCCCGGGGGAGCGAGCGACGCCCGCGGGTCGGGGGTCAGTGGTCGAGGGCGCCCTCGGCGCCGGCGCCGGTCATGGAGCGGACCTCCATCTCGGCCGCCTTGTCGGCGAAGCGGTCACCGTCGGGCTTCACCACGGAACCGAGCCAGCCGAGGAAGAACCCGAGCGGCACGGACACCAGGGCGGGGTTGTCGAGCGGGAACCAGGCGAAGTCGACGCCCTCGCCGAGCATCGACGTCTTCGAGCCGGACACGGCCGGCGAGAAGGCGATCAGGATGAGGGCGGAGAGGAGGCCGCCGTAGATGGACCACGCCGAGCCCGCCGTCGAGAACTTCTTCCAGTACAGGGAGAACAGGATCGACGGGAGGTTGGCGGAGGCCGCGATCGCGAAGGCCAGGGCCACCAGGAAGGCGACGTTCTGGTCCTTGGCGAAGATGCCGCCGGCGATGGCGAGGACGCCGATCACCAGCGAGGTGATGCGCGCCACCTTGACCTCCTGCGCCGGGTCCGCCCTGCCGTCCTTCATCACCGAGTTGTAGATGTCGTGGGCGAAGGACGCCGACGCGGTGATGGTGAGGCCCGCGACGACGGCCAGGATGGTGGCGAAGGCCACGCCGGCGATCACCGCCATCAGCACCGTGCCGCCGAGCTCGTAGGCCAGGGCGGGGGCTGCGGCGTTCGCGCCGCCGGGCATGCCGGCGATCGCGTCGGGTCCGACGAGCCAGGCCGCGCCGTAGCCGAGCACCATGGTGAAGATGTAGAAGGCGCCGATGAGCGCGATCGCCCAGGTGACCGAGCGTCGGGCCTCCTTGGCGGTGGGCACCGTGTAGAAGCGCATGAGCACGTGCGGGAGGCCGGAGGCGCCCAGCACCAGCGCGATGGAGAGGGAGATGAAGCCCAGCGGGTTGTTGCCGTAGCGGCTCATCGGCTCGAGGATCGCCTCGCCGATGCCCCGCTCGTCGGTCATGTGGCGGGCCACCGCCTCGGACAGCAGGGCGGACAGGTTGAAGCCCTTGAGCGCGAGGATCCAGATGGTCATGATGAGCACGCCGGTGATCAGCAGGATCGCCTTGATCATCTGCACCCAGGTGGTCCCCTTCATGCCGCCGATGAGCACGTAGCCCACCATGATGGCGCCCACGATGGCGACGACGAGGTTCTGGCCCAGGTCGTTCTCGATGCCCAGGAGCAGCGACACGAGGCTGCCCGCGCCGGCCATCTGCGCCAGCAGGTAGAAGAACGACACCGCCAGGGTGGAGACGGCGGCGGCCATCCGGACGGGCTTCTGCTGCATGCGGAAGGAGAGCACGTCGGCCATCGTGTACTTGCCGGTGTTGCGCAGCGGCTCGGCGACGAGCAGGAGCGCCACCAGCCAGGCGACGAAGAAGCCGATGGAGTAGAGGAAGCCGTCGTAGCCGTAGAGCGCCACGGCGCCGACGATGCCGAGGAAGGACGCGGCGGAGAGGTAGTCGCCGGCGATGGCGAAGCCGTTCTGGCGGCCGCTGAACTGTGCGCCGCCGGTGTAGAAGTCGCCGGCCTTCTTCTTCGCGCTGCCCTGGGAGACCCGGATGACGATCGTCATGGTGACGACGACGAAGACGGCGAAGATGGAGATGTTGATGATCGGGTTGCCGACCGTTTCGAGGGTGATCACAGCGCGCTCCCTTCGAGATCCTCACGCAGGCGGGCGGCGATGGGATCGACCTTCTTGTTCATGTGGCGGATGTAGAGCCAGGTGATGAGGAACGTGGTCACGAACTGGAGCAGCCCGAGGACCAGCCCCAGCGTCACCTCGCCGGCCACCTTGATGGACATGAAGCCGGGTGCGAACACGGACAGGCCGACGTACAGCGCGTACCAGACGATGAACGCGACCGTCATCGGGAAGGCGAAGCCGCGGAAGACCCGCCGCAGTTCGCGGAAGTCGTCCGAGCCCTGGACCCGGCGGAACTCCGCCGCGGGGATCTGGCCCTTGGCCGGGGGTTGCCCGTGGGCCCCCGGCAGGTCCGCGTCGGGATGGTGGACAGAGTTGGCCATGGGTACTCCTTCGTCCCAGATCGTCGTTGCAACGCAACCTATCGGAGGTAGCCTGCCCCAAAAGCGGGTCCAGTTACAAGAGTCTTCGTATATCTTTTCCGCGGATCGTATATGGTCGTGCGATCCGTGCAGGAACGGGCGCGGAGCCATTTGCAATACAGTGTGGCCATGTCCGAACTTGTCCTGACGTTGCAGTGCCCTGACCGGCCCGGCATCGTCCATGCCATCACTGCGGCGATCGTCGCTGCGGGCGGCAACATCACCGAACTCCAACAATTCAGTTCGCCCGACTCCGGGCAGTTCTTCACGCGGATCGAGGTGCAGGGTTCGGAGGCCCGCGAGCTGGGCGACGCGGTCGGGGTGCAGACGGCGGAGTTCGGGGCCAGTTTCCACGTCGACGACGCGACGAGGAAGACGCGCACGTTGATCCTCGCCTCCAAGGCCGGGCACGCGCTGAACGAGCTGCTCTACCGCACGCACTCCGGGACGCTGCCGATCGAGGTGGTGGGCGTGCTGGCCAACCATGACGTGCTCGCGCCCATGGCACAGTTCTACGGGGTTCCCTTCGAGCACCACTACGTGACCCCCGAGTCGAAGCCGGCGTTCGAGGCGGAGATCCGGCGCGTCGTCGAGGAGCAGGACGTCCAGCTCGTGGTCCTGGCCCGCTACATGCAGAT